>JAEXJH010000022.1 GCA_023445955.1 Pseudomonadota bacterium | reverse complement strand
GAGTTGGCCGGCGTGGTCGGGGTCGCCGTGGGCGTCGTCGGGGTCGCGGCGGGCGCGGTGACGGTCGGGGTCGGCGGCAGCGGAGTCAGGACCGTGCCGGCCTGATCGGCGGCGGCCAGGGCGCCGGTCTCGTCGACGCCGACGTCCAGCGCGCCGGTGGCCACGCCGTTCTTCTTGGCGCACTCGGCCAGGGTGATCTCGCCGACGAAGGTTCCGCCGACGAAGCAGCGCAGCGGCCGGGCGGGGTCCAGCTTGCTGTCGTCATCGCGGCCGGTCTCGACGATCAGGCCGCCGCGCGAGGCCGGCGGGGCCTCGTCGGGCTTCTTGTCGTGGCCCGACATCAAGGCCACGGCGATGCCAAGACCCGCCAGCAGCGCGAGCGCCGCGCCGCCGCCGAGGATGATCCGTCGATCTTTCAGAAAGTCCATGGCCCTTGGCTACGACGCGTCGATGACGCTTTCAAGCTCGACGGGCCAGAAAGGGCTTTAGCCGCCGCCCGTCAGGCGATTCAGCGCCGCCTGATAGTTGGCCAGCTGGCTGGTCAGATAGGCCGGCACCGCGCCGTCGGTCTTGCCTGAGCTCTTGGAGCTGTCGCTCTTGATGCCCATGGCGGTGTCGGCGATCTCGCGATAGGCGCTGCGGACCGACGACATGGCGCGCTGCAGGACCATGGTGGCGTTCTTGCGGCCGGCTTCACTGGTCAGGTCCAGCTCGGGCGGCAGGCTCAGGCCATAGACCGGACCGCTGCCGTCGGCCGAGACGGTCTTGCCGTCTGCGGTCTTGGTGGCGCGCACGACGCCGCCCGCCAGGCCGAGGGCGCTCAGCACGTCGGTGCCGCCCTTGCCCGCCACGATCTCGAGCGTCGAGGTGTTGGAGGCCGGGCTGATCTTCAGCACCCGGTTGTTGCCGCTGGTGGCGGTCTCGACCTTGGCGCGGAAGCCCGTGGCCCGCTTGATCTTGTCGGCCAGGGTCTCGAGCGTGTCGTTGGCCTCGATCGTGATCGTGGTCAGGTTGCCGCGCTCGCGGGTGCGGATCTGGAAGGTGTCGCCGGCGCGGGCCGCGGTCGACGAGACGATGCGGTCGGACTGGGCGTAGTTCATCGTCCCGGCCGGAAGGCCCAGGGCGTCCAGCGACGACGCGCCGGTCTTGGCCACGGCCACCGAGGTCGGGGTCGCATAGCCGTCCTTGCCGGTCAGGCGCTGGCTCCAGTCGACATTGCCGGTGCCGACGTTGATCTGGGCGACATAGCCGTCCTTGGAGCCGACCGTTTCGGAGCCATCCAGGTTCTTGCCGGCCGAGCCGACCAACCAGGCGGTGCCGTTCGAGACGTCGAAACCGGTGACCGTGTCGTCGCCCGTGCCGCCGTAATAGGTCAGCGAGTCCTGGCTGTTGTTGGAGAGATCCAGCGACATACGGCCGACGAAGGCGTCCATGCCGCCAGACGGCGCAGTAGTCGCGCCGTTGATCGACATGACGTTGTTGGCCGTCGAGCCGCCGACATAGAGCTGGCCGCCGTCGATCTTCAGCCCCACCAGGTCGCCGCCCTTCAGCGTGCCCAGGTCGCGCTTGGCGCCGGCCGTGACCGCGGCGCTCTTGGTGTAGGTCACCGGCACGGTCTGATAGGCGCCGTACTGGTCCATCTTGGTGACGTTCTCGGTCACCACATTGGCCGACACGTCGAAGCTGCGCAGCGTGGCCGAGCCGTTTTCCTTGGAGCCGACCACGACCTGCGAGCCGTTGACGACGATGTCCGAGACACTGTCGTTCTCGGTCGTGCCGAATTTCTGGGTGAACAGCGCCTTGGGCTGGCCGGCGCTGTCGGTGGCGAAAGCCGTCAGATAGGCGTCCCAGCCGCCGCTGGGGTCCGTGCCGACCGCGCCCGGCAGATCGGACTTGCTGCGACCGCCGACATAGAGGACGCCGTCCGAGCCGAACGCCAGGGCCGTGGCCTCGTCGTCCTGCAGGCCGCCGCGGCGCACCGTCCACTGCTCGTCGCCCTTGGCGTCATAGCGGGTGACGAAGCTATCGCTGGTCGCACCGGTGTCGCCGCTGTTGATCGGCCCGTTGACCGCGCCGTTCAGGCGGCCGGTGACGGAACCGGCCACAGCCACGCTGCCGTCGTCCGAGACGGCGAGGGACAGGCCGCTGGCCTTGTCGGTGGCGCCGAGCGAGCGGGCGAACAGCAGATGACCGGCGCTGTCGTACTTCAGCAGCGCGACATCGCTGTCGCCCTTGATCGGCTGGCCGTTGATATCGAGCTTGCCGTCCACCGCCGTGTCGACGTCGGCCAGCATGTAGATCGAGCCGTCGGTGGCGGTCACCGACTTGCGGATGGTGTTGATGGTGCCCTGCAGGGTCTCAGTGAACACCTTGCCGCCCGGCGCGCCGGCATTGGCCCCGCCGCCGGTGCCGGCGGCGCTGTACATGGTCAGGGTGCTTTCGTAGACGGCGTCGTCGGTCTTAGAGTTCTTGTCCGGATCGGGATCGCCGGCCTTGGTCGTGACATAGACCGCCGGCGCCGTGGTCGCGGCGCTGAAGGTCACCTGCTCGGCGATGTCGCCGTTGACCTTCAGGGCGAAGTCATCGCCAGTGGCCGGCAGGGTCACGGGCTTGCCGCTGACCTGCACGGTGCGCTCCTGGCCCGCCGTGCGCTGCACCGAGAAACTGGTGTTGAAGCCGGCCGCCTTCAGCTTGCCGTTCATGTAGCTGACGACATTGGACATCGTCCGGGGCGTGGAGCCCATCTCGGACAGGTCCATGTTGAGGTTGGTGGTCGCGCCGAAGCTCTTGACCGAGACGTCGAACGAGACGTTGCCCTTGAAGCGCGGCACCTCGTCGTCGACCTGGCCGCTGTAGAGCGTGTCGGTCGTGTAGGTCGTGCTGTTCTTCGGAACGCCGACCGTTGCCTTGTCGCTGGTCATCACCGCGCCGGTCGTCAGGCGCATCTGGTCCAGCGACAGGTTCTGGACGTAGCCGGTGACCTCGGTCATGCCGCGCGTCAGGGCCGTCTGCAGGCGCTTGATCTCGCCGTCGGTCTGGCCCTTCTGGCCCGCCTGGGTGACCAGGGCGGCCATGGTGCTCAGCGCCTGGTACGAGGCGAACAGCTTCTTGTAGTCAGGGCTGACGCCCTTGAGGCTGGAGGCGTTGGCGCCTTCATCGACGAACTTGCGGCCATTCAGGGCCGTACGGACCTGCTCGCTGGCGACGGGCGCGTTGCCCAGCCACGGCGCATTGGGGACGACGGCCTTCTTGCCGCTGGAGGACGTGGCGGTCGTTCCAGACGCAGCAGCTCCCGTCACGCCCGCGCGGGCCTGATAGTAGTTGAGCAGGATACTGGAATCGAAGCTGATCACGACCTGTTCCAATCAGGGCGCAAAACGCCCCTCCCGTACCTTTGCCAGAGGATCGTTGGCGACTCGTTAAGACTCGACCTTAAGCGGCGATAAGGTTTGCATCCGACAGCGCCCGGCGGGCGTCCTCGCGCAGTTCCGCCCACTCCGAGGCCAGGATGCCTAGAAGCACCACATCCCGGGGTTGACCGCCCTTCAGCACGTGGCCGCGCAGATAGCCTTCGCGGCGGAAGCCGGCGGCGGATTGGGCCTTCAGGGCCGCATCGTTGTCGGCCATGACCTCGGCGAACACCTTGTGCAGGCCAAGCTCTCCGAAGGCCAGATCCAGGCCCAGCACCTGGGCGGCGCGGCCGACGCCTCTGCCCCGCGCTTCGGCCGAGCCGAGGAACCAGTGCAGGCTGGCGCGACGGTGATGGCTGCGAAGACCGCTCAAGGTGATCAGGCCCATCGGCGCACCAGCGCGGGTGATCATCCAGCCGCGCATGTTCGGATCGGTCCGCAGGGCGTCGAACCAGGCCGCGTGAGCCTCGCGGCTGGGCAGCTCGGCGTCGGACATCCAGCGGTCGACCTCCGGTTCGGAGCGCCACTGAAAGAGGATCGCCTCGTCCTCGTCCCGCAAATCGCGAAGTTCGATCATGCCTGTCGCCGAATCCCCGGTTCGCCCCGCGCGAGCTTAGCCCGCGCGTGCGACAGGACCTAGCCGCCCTTGAACAGCGAGAGGATGATCTGCGGCGCGCCGTTGGCGATCGACAGGGCCTGGGCGCCCAGTTGCTGCTTGACCTGCAGGGCCTGCAGACGCGCGCTTTCCTTGGCGAGGTCGGCGTCCACCAGGTTGCCGACGCCGGTTTCGAGCACGTCGTTCAGCTTGCCCACGAAGCTGTTGTGGGCGTCGATCTGCTTGGCCTGGGTGCCGATGTTGCCGACGGCCTGGTTGACCGCGGTCATGGTCGTATCGAGGCGCTGCAGCACCGCGTCGGCATTGGCCGGCGTCAGGATGTCGTCGCTGGTCGTCAGCGTGTTGATCGTGCCGCCCAGCGTCAGGTTCTGCAGCGACAGCGTGATGGCCTGCGCCGCATCGGCGTCGGCCAGGAACTGCATGTCGGCGGCCTGGCTGCCGTCCAGCAGGTTGGCGCCGTCGAACACGGCGCTGGAAATGACCTGGCCCAGGTTCTTCAGCAGGCCCTGGAAGTCGGCGTTGAGAGAGGTCCGCGACGTCGTCGTCAGCGAGGTGTCCTTAGCGGCCACCACCTTCTCGCGCATCAGTTTCAGGAGGTCGGAAACCGACTCGCCGGCGGCCAGGGCCACGTCGGCGATCGAGGTCGCGCGATCCAGACTCATCTTGACCGCGCCGAGCGCGCTCATGTCGCCGCGTTGTTCCTGAGCGATCGACCACACCGCCGCATTGTCCTTGGCGGTCGAGATCGATTGACCCGTGTTGATCCGGGTCTGCACCGCCTGCATGTCGTCGTTGGTGCGGTTCAGATTCTGCAGCGCGATCAGCGCGGGCTGGTTCGTGTTGACGCTCAGCGTCATGCGCGGCCTCCAACTGGCTTTTGCCGTGGTTGCGATCGCGCGCGATTCGGCGAGCGATCCGTTCGCTGCCGAAGTTGGGGTCAGAAGGTAAGATTATGGTTAACGCTTATAAACCATATTCATTTACGCCTGCGGCCCGCCGTCGCACCCTGCCCCCAAAGCCGCAGCTTCAGGGCCGGATGATCTAGGCCTGACCGTCGAAGACGTCGCCTGATGCGTAGGTCGTTTCCTCGCGCAGCTTCAGGATCTGCTCGCGCGGAAACTGTTGCAGCGTCTCGCCGGTGCGGCGGTCGACGGTCTTGTAGATATACTCGCCGGAGTGGTCGTCCTGCTCGATCACCAGGCGCAGATCGCCGGGCTGAGGACCATCGTCGACCGGCGGCGCGAGGTCGTGCTCGGCCGGCTGGACAGCGGGCGTCGAAACGACATTCGCGCCCACGGACAGGTCCGGGGCGTTCGAAGCGGGAGCAGTTGAAGCGGCGAAATCTCTGATCGCCGACAATGCGGCCTTGGGTTCCATTTTCTGTCTACCGGCACCTTGGCCGGCCCTCCTCTCTTGCTTGTTATTGCGCGTCGCCCGCGAGGAAAGGCGGAGGCGGGCCACGCGGGCCCGCCTCCTCCCGTTCCTTAGCGGAACAGGCTCAGGATCGACGACGTCGATTGGTTCGCGATCGACAGCGCCTGCACGCCCAGCTGCTGCTTGGTTTGCAGCGCCTGCAGCTTGGCGCTTTCCTTGGCGAGGTCGGCGTCCACCAGGTTG
>JAEXJH010000021.1 GCA_023445955.1 Pseudomonadota bacterium | reverse complement strand
CCGACGCTGAGGGTGCTGCTGGCGTCGAGCGAGGCGCCGCCGAAGATTCCGGCGAAACCGGTTTCCGGCGCGGCGTCGGCGCGGCGTCCGGCATAGAGCTCCAATGCGCCGTTGGCGGCGGTGATGTCGGCGTTGATCGCGATGGCGTTGCCCGAGCGCAGCGTCAGGGTGTTGGCGCTGGTCCAGCTCAAGGCGCTGTTGACGGTGATGCTCCCGTCGCCGTTGGCCCGGTCGAAGTTCGAGGTCGTCAGCACGTAGTTCGCGTTGGCCAGGCCCGCCTCGATGGCGGACGCCGCGACCTGGTTGGCGCCGGTGACCGCGCCGACGACCTCGATCTGGTCAGGATCGAGCAGTACGTTCCCGGTGCGGCCGTTCTTCGCGGACAGGTCGATCGGCTGGCCGGGGCGGAAATCCAGTGTGGACTTGCCCGAGACCTCGACGAAGCCGCCGTCACCGCCTGCGTTGCCGCCGCGCGCGGAGATGCGCCCCGCGAAGCTGGTGGTCTTGTCCGCCCAGACGATGACCCGGCCGCCATCGCCTTGCGCCGCGCTGGCGCTGGCGTCCATGACCGCGTTCTCGGTGACGATGGTGCTGGCGGCGTTGGCGACGGCGGAGTTGCCGCCCTGATAGTCGCCGCCGACCAGGATCTCGCCGCCTGAACCCTTGGCATCGTGGGCCTCGAGCCGGCCGTCCTGCCGAACGACGCCGCCATCGGCGGTGAGCACGATCCGCCCGCCCTGGGTGCTGACGCCGGTGGCGCGGACGACGCCGCTCTGGTTGATGGCCAGGGCGTAGAGATTGCCGTCAGCGGCCTGCATGCGGGCCTGGGCGGCCTGGATCAGACCAGTGTTGGTCACGCCCGCTTCGCCCGAGGCCGCATCGCCCTTGAGGCTGACCAGCACTGTGTCGGCGTCTGGGGAGGCCAGGAAGATCTCCTGCGCCGCCAGAAGCTCGGCCTTGCCTTGAGGCGCGCTGACGACGCCATCGTTGCGAACGGTGTGGGCGACCAGCAGCACGTTGCCCTGATCCGCCTGGATGCTGCCGAGATTGACGATGCCAGACCGGCTGTCGCCCACGAAGCGCAGGGCGCCGCCGGCCATGAACGCGTCGTCCTGGACGTCCAGCGTGGTGGCGGCGAAACCCGCCGCGTTGATCACCCCCTTGGACCCGACGATGACGCCGTTCCGGTTGATCAGGTAGAGCGACCCGGTCGCCGACAGGCTGCCGTCGATCGAGGAGGTGAAGCCGCCGGTCACCCGGTTCAGCGTCGCGCCCGAGCCGTTGTCGAAGCGGACGCCACCCTCGGCGCCGATCGAGAAGTCGGACCAGTTGATGACAGCGTTTCGCGAGGTCTGGCTGATCAGCATGCCGCCGCCCGACTGCGAGATTGTCGCCTGGCCGCGCGCGACCTCACCGCCGCTGGGCAGGACTTGCGCGAAGCCCTGCGGCGCGATCGTCAGCGCCGCGATGATCGCGATCGACGTCGTCGAGAACAGCGATCGCCGCACAGAGACTCTACGGCCCGTCTGGCCCCGCCGCGCGGTCGCCCCGAAATCTGCAGTCATCGATATCGTCCCCCGGCGTGCGCAAGAGGCGGCGCGCCACAGCCCGCGTCAGCGGCGTGGACGGCGCGTTGCGCGCCCTCCGCGGCTGAACCACAGGTAGTCCGTCCTTTAGGGGAGGTGGTTCGCGGCCGTCATCCCGACTAAACAGTAGGGGGCTGTCTGGCGGCGCGGGCCGAGGGGCCGTTGAGCCACAGGCTCATGAGGCCGGCGCGACTGCGGACGCCGAACTTGCGGAAGATGGCGACGACGTGCTGGTGGGTGGTCGAGGTCGCCAGGCCGAGCTGGTCGGCGATGCGCTGCTCGGTCGCCTCGGTCAGCAGCAGCTGCAGCACTCGCTGTTCCGTCTGGGTCAGGGGCGTCGAGGCCATCAGCAGTCCGTAGCTGAGCATCAGGTGGCGATGGAACCACTTGATGCCGCGCAGGGCGTATCGCAGCAGCGCGATCGTCTCGTCCGGGATCGGCGCGCACGCATAGAAGCCGAAATGCGACTCGCTGTCCCCGTTGAGCGGGAAGGCGACGAAGACGGCGTCATGGATGCCGACCGAGCCGTAGTGCTGATCGTAGAAGGGCGTGGAAAACCACGCCGCGGGCAGCTCCCGCCGGAACGAATAGGTGCGAAACGTTCCCACGTCCCGCAGGGGCAACAGGAACGAGGGATCGATTTCCCGCCGATCCCATACACGCAGGATCTCCTGGAAATGAGCGTCCTCAGGCTGGGGAGCGACAGGGCGCAGCGACTTCATGGCGGCGACCCGCCAGCCGCGCAGAGGGTCGCCTGCGTGCTCCCGCAGGCGGATGGCGCCGGCCCAGGTGGCGTTCCACATCCCCGTCTGGTCGGCGAGGGCGGCGAGGAACGCCTGGACGGCGTCCTCGGCCTGGCTCAGGTCGAAGTCCGACAGCGCATCCCACAGCGCGTGGATCCGGCTTTGCGTGTCGATCGGGGCGCTCTGCTCAAGCATGGCGTCGCGCCTTGGGCGGGCGGTTAAGCCACAGGCTCATGAGGCCGGCGCGGCTGCGGACGCCGAACTTGCGGTAGATGGCGACGACATGCTGGTGGGTGGTCGAGTCCGCCAGGCCGATCTCGCCCGCGATGTGCTGCTCGCTCGCCTTGGTCAGCAACAGCTGCAGCACCTTCCGCTCGGTCGGGCTCAGCGGCGACGACGCCAGCAGCAAGCCGTGGCTGAGCATCAGGCGGCGGTGGAACCACTTGACGCCCCGCAAGGCGTAGGTGAACAGCGCGACCTGCTCGTCGGTCAGAGGTCGCCTGGCCCAGAATCCGAAATGGGATTCGCAATCCTCGTTGATGGGAAAGGCGACGAAGGCCGCGTCCTCGACACCCCGCGCGCCGTAGTGGCTCTGATAGAAGGGGCTGTGAAACCAGGGCTCCGCCAGTTCCCGCCGGAAGGTGTAGGTCCTGAACTGGCCCAGATCGCGCAGGGGGATGTCCAGGGACGGGTCGGATTCAGGCTGATCCCAGATCCGGTGGGGCGCGAGGATTGGGCCGTGCAGCGCCAGGGCGGCCGCGACGCGCCAGCGCCGCATGACGTCGCTGCTCTCGGAGCGCGGGCCTCGGGTCAGCCGCACGGCGCCGGCCCAGGTGATGTCCACGAGGTCGGTCTGCTCGGCCAGAACCGTCATCAGCCGGTGGGCGGCGGCGTCAGACTGGCCGACCTCAAAGTCAGACAGATCGTCCCATAGGCGATGTACGTCCTCGGCCTGCATCTTGGAGAAAACTGCGACTCCCTACGCGCACTGCGACATCACCTCGCGCAGGTTCGTGAAACGCGCGCGCGGTCTGCAACCGCTATGTATTCAAAAACCCGATGCGTGCGAATGGCTTCCCAGGCTTTGCTCGGCCTATGTTGTGGATCGCCTTCAAAGCGCGCGCGCCCTGTGTTCAGTGACAAAGTCGTAGGGTGGCGGAAAGTGTCGTGCTAGGGCGTGCAAACGGTGAGCCTGGACACGTTCCAGGGCTTTGAACTTAGTCGAAAAATGAAGCAATTTCAATCGCATAGATTTTCCATCGCGCCCATGATGGATTGGTCTGATCGGCCTTAAATATCAATAACTTATGGGGCGACGTGTACAGTGCGTGTACACTGCGTTCGCCTTTTCTTCTCCCCTCCAGCGCGCGAAATTGCCCGAAATTGCGCGCCGGCCCGTCGGCGGCGCGATCCAGCCCTCGGGGCTGCGAAGGACTATGCTCAGCTACTCGTTCGTCTACTTCGACGCCTAAGGGGTCGCCTCGGGTGGGGCGGCGCTTATGCGGACGGGATGGGCGATGGCTCCGCCGTCCAATTCGGATTTGATTTCCCAATTGTCAGATATGAATGGCGAAAATCCCGATATTGATCGGGAGTGTTGAGATATATTAACGAAATTTCCCTTGTTCTCTTTCTGTTTCGTCGATATGAATCTGCCTTACTGGTTTACGGGTGGATCGTCCTATGGAACATTTTGCTGTGGTGCAGAGTATCGTTCGCGCCGCGCTTGCGGGCGATCAGGCGGCATTGGGCAAACAGGTCGCCCGTCTGCGCGAAAGGCTGGAGAAGGCCGGCGCGGCGAAGGAGGCCGCGACGCTGGAGCGCCTGCTGGAGGCGGTCGAGGAAACCCGCGAAATGGCGCCCAGCCGCGTCGAGGTTTCCCGCTCTCTGGTCACCGGCGAGCGGCTGACCCGTGAAGTGCATCCGCCCATCGATCGCGAAACCGGCGCGCGGCTGTGTTCGATCGATTTCGTCGGCGACGGTCTTCCGGCGCCGATCTATGGCCCGGTTATCCGGGAAACGATCGAAGGCCTGCTCCAAGAATGGAGCAGTGCGGCGGCGCTTCAATCTGTCGGCGTGGAGCCAACACGCACCTTGCTTATCTATGGCCCTCCGGGGTCGGGCAAGACGGTCACCGCGCGCTACATTGCCGAGCGTCTTGGCCTGCCTCTGATCACCGCCCGCATCGACGGCCTGATCTCTTCGTTCCTCGGCACCACCGCGCGCAACATCGCCAACCTGTTTGACTTCGCCAATCGCTACGCGTGCGTGCTTCTGCTCGATGAGTTCGACGCGCTCGCCAAGCTTCGCGACGACCCCCAGGAGATCGGCGAGATCAAGCGGGTGGTGAATACCCTGCTGCAGAACCTCGACATGCGCCGCGAGTTCGGCATCACCGTCGCCATCACCAACCACGACCGTCTTCTCGATCCGGCGGTGTGGCGGCGGTTCGAGACCCACGTCCACATGGGCGAGCCTGAACCTGGGGCTCGCGAACAGATGATCGCCCGCTTCCTGCGCCCGATCGGTGCCGAGCCTGCCACCTTGCGGATCTTCGCCTACTGCCTGGCCGGGCGATCCGGCGCTGATCTTGAGCGAGTGTGCGCAGCGGTGAAGCGTTGGGTCGCGTTGAGTGGCGACGCCCATGACGGGCCGGCCCTGTTCCGAGCTCTTAGTGCGGTGTTGGCCCGCGCGCCATCGCTGGACTCCCAGCCTGCGCGCATTCTTGCCGCCGACTTGGAGGCCTTTGTCAGTCTTATCGCCAGTGACCCTGATGCGGGTCTCAAGCAGACCGAGATCGGCGACGCCACCGGCTACGCCCAATCCAAAATAAGCGATCTGAAGAAAGCCAAGCTGCATCTGCCCCTGATGGAGGCCGCTCATGCCTAACAATCCGGTCCAGATCATCCTCAACGATCAGGACTTCCATCAGGCCCCCGAGCCTGGTCAGCCGCCCCGCACCAAGGACTTCTACGACGGAGCCGACGCCGCCTTCGCCGCACACAAGGCCGAGTTGCTTGCGGCAGTCGACGCGGTGATCGCGGCCGTGACGAAGAGCCCTCACGGGCCGGCCACCTATCTCAAGGTCCAGATGCGTCCTGAGGCGCTGGCCAAGTCCTATCGACCGGGCTGGCTCTTCAAGCGCGACCAGTTCC
>JAEXJH010000020.1 GCA_023445955.1 Pseudomonadota bacterium | reverse complement strand
CCTGTGGGGCTGGTGACGCCAAGGTCGGATAACCACCCAGCCCGTAACTTGATGACGTCCGCTAACCGAACCTAGACCGCTGCGGTTCTCACCGGATGGCCTCCATGTCGCTTTTCCGACAGATCGTTAGAGGCGACCGAACCGATCGGGCGGATTGGCGTTGAAGTCAAGCGCCGGCCATAAGCTTCACCGCACGCGGCGCCTGGGGATGTGAAAGCAATGTCGTTCGGCGTGGATCTACGCGAACCAGAACCGTCTTTCCTGGCGGGCGACAGCGAAATGGCGCGCCTGATCGCGGTCCACGATTGGGGCGCCACCGCGCTTGGTCCGCTCGACGCCTGGCCCGCTCATCTGAAGACCGTCACCAGCCTGATCCTGCGCTGCCACGTGCCCATCGTCACCCTTTGGGGCGAGGACGGGCTGATGATCTATAATGACGCCTATTCGGTCGTCGCTGGCGGGCGACACCCGCAGCTCCTCGGCTCCAAGGTCCGCGAGGGCTGGGAAGAGGTGGCCGACTTCAACGACAACGTCATGCGCGTGGGCCTGGCCGGCGGCAATCTCAGCTTCCAGGACCAGGAACTGACCCTGAACCGCAGCGGCGCGCCCGAACAGGTCTGGATGGATCTGGACTACTCACCGATCCTCGATGAGGCCGGCCGTCCGGTCGGCGTAATCGCCATCGTCATCGAGACCACCCAGAAAGTCTTGGCGCGCCGCGTGTTGGGCGAGTCTGAGGCGCAGCTGCGGCGCGCCCAGGAGGCCGGCGGCGTGGGCCTGTTCACCATCGACATCCGTCAAAACCAGCTGCGCGGCACACCGGAGTTCTACCGGCTATTTGGTCTGCCCCAGGTCGAGGTCGCCCCGCCAGAGGATATTCAGCGCTTGGTCGCGCCGGAAGATCGCCAGACGATCTCCGACGCGGACCGTCGGGCGAGCGGCCAGGCCGCGCTCGACGTGGAATACCGCATCCATCGCGCCGATGACGGCCGTGAACGGATCATCGCGCGGCGCGGCGAATATGAGCGCGACGCCGACGGCCTGCCCGTTCGGCTCGTCGGCGTGGTGCAGGACGTCACCGAGCGCCGCGCAGAGCAGAGAGCGCTCGAACAAAGCGAGGCGCAGTTTCGGGCCCTAACCCAGGCCTTGCCCAACCAAGTGTGGACGGCGACGCCATCCGGGGGCCTCGACTGGTTCAACGCCCGGGTGCTGGACGACACCGGCTCGACCACCGAGCAGTTGCTTGGCAGCGGCTGGTCGCAGCTTGTCCACCCCGAGGACCTGATGGCGACCGCCGAGCGCTGGAGCCGGGCGGTCGCGTCGGGCGAGACCTATGAGGCTGAGTTTCGCATCCGCGACAGAGAAGGCCGCTATCGCTGGCATCTGAGCCGCGCGGTGCCGCTGCGCGACGCCGACGAGGCGGTCATCCGCTGGGTGGGGACCAACACCGACATCCACGATCAGAAGCTGGCCGAGGCGCAAAGCACGCGCGATCGTGACCGCATGTGGACGATGTCGCAGGACTTGATGCTGGTCTGCGATTTCGAGGGGATGGTCACCGCGGCCAACCCTTCGGTCACCCGCCTGCTCGGCTGGGACCTGGACGCGTTCATCGGCCAGCCGCTGACCGACTTCATTCATCCGTCGGACCTTGAGACCACGACGGCGGAGTTGGAAAAGCTCTCGACCGGCCGTACGACCCTGGCCTTCGAGAACCGCTACCGCACCAAGTCCGGCGGCTATCGCCTGCTAGAATGGACCGCCGTGCCCGAGGCCGGACGCATCCACGCCGTCGGGCGCGACATCACCAAGGAACGGGCCGCCGCGCGGGACCAGGAGCGGATCTGGACCCTGTCGCCGGTGCTCAAGCTCGTCGCCGGCCAGGACGGCGTCATCGCCGCGATCAATCCGGCCTGGACGCATGTGCTGGGCTGGAGCGCTGAAGAGACGCTAGGTCGCACGCTCGGTCACTTCCTGTCGGCGGAGGATCGCGACGCCGGCCAGGCGATCCTGGAGCGCCTCGCGCGTGGAGAGCGTGTGCGCGATGAGCAGATCACCCTGGACGCCCAGGATGGGGAGCGCCGGCACATCGTCTGGACCTTCGCCGGCGAGGGCAACACCGTCTACGGCTTTGGCCGCGACGTCACCGAGCAACGGGCGGTCGAAGAAGCTCTGCGCCAGAGCCAGAAGATGGAGGCGGTGGGCCAGCTGACCGGCGGCATCGCGCATGACTTCAACAATCTGCTGCAGGGCATCACCGGCAGCCTGGACCTCGTTCAAAAACGCATCGCTCAGGGCCGGATGGCCGAGCTGGACCGCTTCGTCACCGGCGCGATGAACTCGGCCAATCGCGCCTCGGCCCTGACCCACCGGCTGCTGGCCTTCTCGCGCCGCCAGCCGCTGGACCCGCGCCCCGTGCGGGCCAATCCGCTGGTCGCCTCGATGGAGGATCTCCTGCGCCGTACATTGGGCGAACGGGTGCATTTGGAACTGGTCTTGGCCGGCGGATTGTGGACGACGCTGTGCGATCCCAACCAGCTGGAGAGCGCTCTGCTCAACCTGGCCATCAACGCTCGCGACGCCATGCCCGACGGCGGCAAACTAACCATCGAAACCTGCAACGCGCACTTGGACAGCCAGTATGCGGCGCGCCAGCGCGAGGTCGCGCCCGGGCAATATGTCTGCATCTGCGTTACCGATACCGGCGTGGGTATGGACGAGGCGACCATTGCGCGGGCCTTCGAGCCGTTCTTCACCACCAAGCCGATCGGTCAGGGCACGGGCCTGGGCCTGTCGATGATCTACGGCTTCGCGCGGCAGTCGGAGGGCTATGCCAAGATCTATAGCGAGGTCGGCAACGGCACGACGTTCAAGCTATATCTGCCGCGCTTCCGCGGACCGACCGAGGAAGACCACGCGCTTCCGGAACTGTCGCAGGACCATCAGGCCAATGCCGGCGAGACAGTGCTGGTCGTGGAGGACGAGCCGGTCGTGCGCGGATTGATCGTCGAGGTGCTCAGCGACCTAGGCTATGCGGCGATCGAGGCCGCCGACGGCAACCAGGGCCTGGAGGTCCTGCAATCCAAGCGCCGTATCGACCTGATGATCACCGACATGGGCCTGCCCGGGCTCAACGGGCGGCAGATCGCCGACGCCGGACGTCAGCTGCGCCCTGAACTGCGCGTGCTGTTCATGACCGGATATGCGGAGAACGCGGCCCTGGCCTCGGGCTTCCTGGAGCCCGGCATGGCGATGATCACCAAGCCGTTCGCCATGGAACTCCTGGCCACGCGAGTACGCGAGATCCTCGGCGAAGCCTAGTCCTCCCTGCGCAATCCCCCAACTAGCTATGACAGGCCGATGCGTTGGTCGATGCAGCGCCATGAGCCGACCTCGCCACACCTCCAGAAAGGCGACGTTCATGATGCTTCTGGCTTAGCCGTCCCTCAGCCCGTCAGGATACCGATGCCCTTCAAGGGCGTTGGCATGTTGAGCACCAACTGCGCGTCCCTGACCACATCCAGGCGCAGCATGGCCGAGGCGCCCAAGCCGTTGAGGAGGTCGCTCATCGGACCGCCATGCCGCGAGAGAGTCACGCCCTTGGGAAAGAGCTCCTGTGAATAGGACAAGGTGTTGGACTGGACGACCGTCTGGCTCCACTGGCCGTCGACCTGATGGATCATGGTGTTGGCGCTCAAGCGCGACTGAGAAGGCACGTTTTTGAGAGCCGGCGCGGGCGCGCGCAGCTCAAGGTCGGGCGAGCCGTCAGTGGTGGCAATGGTGGCGGTGACCTCATTGGCGATGTCCACCGTGATCGGCGTTAGCCATTTGGGCAGCTGGTAGCCCTGCACGCCCCGTGTTCGGGCGATCTCGGTGGTGACCGGCAGGGCCAGGACGTGGGCGAAGAAGTTACGCCGGCGGATGTCGCCCAGTAGCTGGCCGACATGAGAGCCCTTGGCGCCGGGACGGCGGACGACGACCGCAATCGAGACCTCGTCATAGGGATCGTTGTCGCAGACAGCGTAGGAGAAGAAGGTCAGCGCCACCAGGCCCTGGCCCGGAAGGGGACGAAGCGGTTCGAGCGGCGTCGGAAGAGCCGCCGCGAGCCGATCAATCGGCGCGGTCATCAGAAGCTGCACCGAGCTGCTGCGGTAATAGAAGTTCGGCGCCCAGACAGGACCGACCCGCGATGAGATCTTCTGCTTTGGGATGCGCTGGAAGAAGTCGATGTTGCCGGCTGCGGGGTCTCGCGCCACGGCATCCAGGTCTGGGTTGGAACGGAAGCGATCGTAGTAGCCGCCCTTCGGCACTTGGACGGTCTGGCCGCCGAATTCGACGTCCACGAACTGCTCAACCATGTACGAGCCTCTTTGATTTATCTGTTCGACGACAGGGATCGATCAGGCCGCCGGGCGCTGCCCCATCCAGCGCCGGTACTGGCGGGCGCTGCTCCTAGCCTGGAGTTGCGCGGTGATCAGCGCCCAGACCGGCGAGATGTTCGGCGCGCTAGGCCGCCGCCGGCTCAGCCGCACCAGCTGATAGCGCACGGCAGCCATGTGCGCCGAGGAGGCGATTGGCTTGTTCTTCCAGGTAATGGGTCGCAGGCTGGGCGCGACATCCCTGCCCTGGCGCCACAGCGCCGGAAGATCCGGCTCGATGGCCAGCGCCGTGGCGATGCCGGCCATGGCTACACCGCCTTCCACGACCTTCTGCGCCACTTCCCGCCGCTTGATGCCGCCGGTGACCATCAGCGGCATGTCCGCGACCTTGCCGATCTCTTGGGCGAATTCCAGAAAGTAGGCCTCGCGCCCCAAAGTGCGCTCGTCGCGCGCAGAACCCATCATAGCCGGCGCCTCGTAGCTGCCGCCCGAGAGCTCGACGAGATCAACACCCAGGCCGTTGAGCATCTTGACCACGGCGCGGGCGTCCTCGGGCGAGAAGCCGCCGCGCTGGAAATCGGCCGAGTTGAGCTTGACCGCCACGGCGAAGCTGGGCGTCACGGCCGCCCGCACACCGCGTACGACGTCCAGCAGCAGGCGCGCGCGGTTTTCCAGGCTGCCACCCCAGCGGTCCTGGCGATGATTGGCCAGCGGCGAGAGGAACTGGCTCAGCAGATAGCCGTGCGCGGCGTGGATCTCCACTCCGGTGAAGCCGGCGCGTTCAGCCAGCACCGCCGTGGTCACAAACCGGCGCTCGACTTCGGCGATGTCGGTAGCGGACATCTCCCGCGGCATCGGAAAGACCTTGGACTGGGCACCCAGATCCAAAGCGATCGCGGACGGCGCGAGCGTCTCCTGGCCCAAGGCCGCAGGCATCTGACGCCCCGGATGATTGATCTGCATCCACACCTGCCCCCCGCCCGATCGGGCCGCCGTCGCCCAGGCCTTGAAGCGGTCGAGCTGATGATCGTTCTCCAGCACCACGCCAGCCGGGCCTGTCATGGCGCGCGCGTCGATCATCACGTTGCCGGTGATGATCAGCCCTGCCTTCCCTGCGGCCCAGGCCCCATAGAGGTTAATCAGCGCCTCGGACGGCAGATGGTCGGCGTCGGCCATATTTTCCTCCATCGCCGCCTTGGCGATGCGGTTGGGGATGATGGCGCCGTTGGGCAAGGTCAGCGGCGAAAACAGGGACATTAGAGGCTCCACGAACGGCGTAGACCCAGCCCTAACCTTTAAGCTAGGTTTAGGGTCAACACGCTTTTCGAGGCCTGCGGATGAACATCGGCGAACTGGCCAAACGCACGGGTCTCACCCAATCGCGCATCCGGTTCTATGAACGGGAAGGCCTGCTCACGACTGTAGAGCGTCGCCCCAATGGTTATCGTGCCTATCCGAACAACGCCGTGCTCGTGCTCGATCTGATCGCCACGGCGCAGAAGGCCGGCTTCAGCCTCGACGAAATCCGGACCCTGCTTCCTTCCGACCTAGCGGACTGGAAGCACGATGCGCTCATTGCGGCGTTGCGCAGCCGCGTCGCGGACATTGAGGTGCTCGAAAGGCGGCTTGCGGAGAGCAAGGCACAACTGGCTGCGGTTATCGCCGGGATCGAAAGCAAACCCGACGATCTGGACTGCGCGGCTAACGCGCGCAGGGTTCTTTCAACCGTCCTGGGCAAGGAGATCGATACCGCTCGGACGGTGGCAAGCGATCATTTGCCGGCGCCGCGACAACGCGCATAGAGCAAGGCCCTAGCTTTTCTGCCGCGGACCGGCCCGCGCCATGAGCGGACCTTCCCATCGTTCCGGAAATGCGACGTTCAAATCGCGTTCAGCACCTCGACCAGACGCATTCGGAGCATGAGAAACCTAAACCGATTTCAGCACCGAAAATGACGGCGTTCTGTGGGGGCGACGGCATCCACCGCGTGGCGGATCAAGCAGCGTATTCATAGCGTCAACCTCGACGCAGATGCGTGCGAGCTTGGCGGCCAGGAACGCGATCAGCTGTGGCCTATCGTTGAGGCGCTCTGGTTTGACTTCCTGGAGATCAACCTCGCACCACAATCGCGTGAGCGCTTGGCTGAAGGCTGGATTGCGCACCTCATAGTGCGGCACGACATCGAGGCAGACATAGATGACCTTCATATCGGCTTTCCAGGCCGTAAAACGCTCGCCGGCGTCGCCGTCCGTGGCCCTCTTGGCTGTCTCCAGGTGTTCGCTCGTCCTGGCCTTGGCGTCGTTTCCAAGATCGCGGCACAGCCGCACCAGCGAAGCGAAACCCTCCTGGCGCTCGCGGCGCGCCTGACAACGGGCCAGGTGGGCCGCCAGCACATACCAGGCGAGCAGCGTGACGGAGCAGACCGCCTGTACGACCGCCGTCGCCGTTTGCCAAACAACGCTCTGTTCGTTCATGGCCCCACCTCCAGCTTGCGACGACGGTTCGTCGCGGCGTCTAGGCCAGCTTTTCGGCCAGGAACGTCGAGGTCCGCCCGTTGGCCAGGGCTGCGTCGCCAGCGTGGTAGTGGGCGCCGGTGTGTCGCGCGAAGGCGTGGTTGCGATGCGGATAGCTGTAGATCTGGGCGTTGCTCATCCCGGCGAACGCCGCCTTGATCTTGGCCTGAGCATCCTTGCTGATGAACTCGTCCTCCTCGGCCAGGTGCATCAACAGCGGCGCGGTGACAGCCGGAGCCTCGTCCAGATACTTCTCGGTGTCGCCGCCGTGGTAGGCGACGACGGCGTCGACCTGCCCGCGCGCGGCGGTCAGGAAGGCCATCAGGCCGCCCAGACAAAAGCCCATGACGGCGACCTTGCCCGTCGAGCCTGCCATCGTGCGGGCCGCCTCGACGGCGCTTAGGATGTCCTTGACGCCCTGGTCGCGGTCATAGGCCGTGTAGAGCGCCAGGCCCTTCTTCCATTCGGTTTCTGACCAGGCGTTGAGGTCCACGCCCGGCTCCTGGCGCCAAAAGAGGTCCGGCGCGATGGCAAGGAAGCCCTTGGCCGCGAGCTCGTCGCAGGTCATGCGCATGTCGTCGTTGACGCCGAAGACCTCGTGAAGGACCACGACCACCGGCGCGATCGGCGCGCTGGGGCGGGCGACATAGGCCTGGAAGGCGCCATCGGGGGTCTGGATGGTCAGGGACTCGGTCATCGGATGGCCTTTCGCGGTCGGAATGGGGGTTGATCGTGGCGTCGAGCTTGCGGCGGCGCGGGCCCCGGGCGATTGAACGATGTGGCGGGCTTTGTGGCCGAATGCGCCGCGGCGCGGGGGAGCGCTGACCATGTCTTCGACGGTGCGGATCCTGATCGCGCTCGGCCTGGGCCTAGCGGCCGGCGTGCTGGCGTCGAGCCTGTTCCCGGCGGCGGTCGGTCCCGGCCTGGTCGTCGCCAAGACGGTCGGGACGCTGTGGCTGGGCGCCCTGCGCATGACCATCGTGCCGATGATCTTCGTTCTGGTGGTGACGGGCGTGGGCCAGACCGTCGGGGCGGCCTCGACGGGCGGCGTTACCGGGCGGACGCTGATCCTGTTCGCCGGCCTGCTGGTCGTGGCGGCCATTGTCGGGGTGGTTCTGATGGCGCTGATCCTAGCGGCCTGGCCGATCCCGGGTCACGCCGGCGAGTCGATGCGCGCCGCCAGCGCCGCGGGCGGCGTCCAGGCGCCGCGTCCGCCGGCCGCCGCCGAATGGATCACCGGGCTGATCCCGACCAATCCTGTCGCCGCCGCCGCGGACGGCGCCATCGCGCCGCTGGTCGTGTTCAGCCTGGCGTTCGGATTCGCCGCCACCCGGATCGCCGCGCCGCTGCGCGCGCGCCTGCTCGAAGGCCTGGACGCCGTCCTGCAGACCCTGCTCATGATCGTCGACGGCGTGCTAAAGGTCGCGCCCGTGGGCGTGGCCGCCCTCGCCTTCCTGGCCGCGGCGCAGACCGGACTGGGCGCAGCGGGCGCGCTCCTGCACTACATCGCGACGAGTTCGCTCTTCTGCGTCCTGCTGGCGGTCGGGGTCTATCCGCTGGCCACGTTCGCGGGAGGGGTGTCGCCCGCGCGCTTTGCCAAGGCGGCCGCGCCGGCCCAGGTCGTAGCCTTCAGCACCCAGTCGTCGGTCGCCACCCTGCCGGCCATGCTGAAGGCGGCCGCGGACCTGGGCGGGCGCGAGCCGGTGACCAAGGTCGTGCTGCCCCTGGCGGTGTCGCTCTTTCGCCTGGGCAGCGCCGCGTCCGGCGGCGCGATCGCGCTCTATGTCGCCCGACTGGACGGCCTGACGCTGAGCCCGCTGCAGATGGCGGTCGCCGCGGGCATGTCGGCGGTCGTCAGCATCGCCGCGGTCGGCCTGCCCAGCCAGGTTTCATTCGTCACCATCCTCAGCCCGATCTGCCTGGCGATCGGCGCGCCGCTGGAGGCGCTGGTGCTGCTGATGGCCGTCGACACCATTCCCGACGCCTTCCGGACCGTGACCAATGTCACCGCCGACATCGCCGCGACCGCGATCAGCGACCGATGGCGGCCCGCGGACGATCTAGTCGCCCAGCCGGGCGAGCAGCTCGCCGGCGGCGCGATAGTCGACGGCGTCGAACCCCTCGGTGAACCGCGCGATCATTGAGGTCAGGCGCTCGCGGGCCTCGGCGACGCGACCAAGCTCGGCCCAGGTTCGCGCCAGGGACACCGTGGTGCGCAGCTCCCAGGCCAGCGCGTCCTGCGCGCGCGCCACTTCCAGCGACTGAAGAAAGGCTTGCTCGGCGTCCGCGACCGAACCCTGGTCGCGATGGATCTCGCCGCCCAGGCGCAGCAGTTCGGGCAGACACCACGCCTCGCCGGTCCGCGCGCACAAGGCCAGCAGCTCGTCGATCACGGCCTGGGCTTGCGACAGATCGCCGGCGCGTCTCAGCCCGTCGGCGAACACGCCGAGGAAGGCAGTGTGATAGCAGACGAACCCGGCGGTCCGCAGCTTGTCGACACCCGCCCGGATCAGGGCCAACCCCGCCGAGGTCTGGCCGCGCCGCAAGAGGATCTCGCCCTCGAAGCAATCGCCGTAGGTATGCCAGACGTCGAGCGCGTGCGCGGCGGTATGCATCCGCAGCAGGGCCACGTAGCGCTCGGCCAGCGCCAAATCGCCGCGCCACAGGGCCACGAAGCAGGCCGCGTCCGACAGCACGTGCGCCACCGACAGGGTGTGATCCGACGCCATGACCTCGGCCAGGTTGTCGGCCACATCCCGCGAGGCCTGATCAGCATGCCCCCTCAGCCACAAGGTTCGCGCCAGGGTGATGCGCGCGGTACTGCGTTGATCGTACTGGAACCGCGCCACGTGCGAGCGTTGGGCCGGCGGAACATAGCGGCTCAGCATGGCGTCGATGTTGGTCTGGGCCTCGTCGAGCCGACCCAGCATCAGCAACGACCATCCCCGCACGCGCTGGGCGATCAAGGGATCGGCCGCTTCCGGACAGGTTCGCGCCAGGGCGGCGAAGCGATCGGCGAACGTCAGGGCCTGGGCTGCCTCACCGTTGTTGACCCGGTCAGTCCAGAGCGCCCAGAGGGCTCGCGCTTGATAGTCGGTGTCGTCGATGTCTTCGGCGATGGCCAGGACCGAACGCCAAGCCTCGGCGCCGCTCGGAAAGCCGGTGATGGCCCGCATCTGCGGAAAGCCGAGAACCGCATGAAGCCGCATCTTGGCCCGCGCGTCCGGTCGGGGAGACGCTTCCAGCCAGGCCAGGGCCCGCTGAACACGGCCGATCCCCTCATCGACCAGCGACAGCTGGAACCACAGAGGCACGGCCGCCACGGTCAGGGTCACGCCGATCGCGCCGTCGCCTTCGTCCGAGAACGCCCAGTCGAGCGCGGCGCGCAGATTATCGAGCTGACCAGCGTAGTCCGCCAGCCAATCGACTGTGGGCCGTGTCTCCCATTCGGCCTCGGCCTGACCGAAGAGGTCACAATAATAGGCCGCGTGCCGTCGGCTCAGACCGGGGCCCTCGCCAGCCTCGTCGAGCTTTTCATGGACGTAGGCGCGCGTCGTGTCGAACAGGCGATAGCGCGCTTCGCCGCCTTCAAGATCGGCGGTGACCAGCGACTTGGCGACGAGATTGAGCAGCCGATCCTCAATGACGTCCGGCGACTGCTCGTCTTCGCTCGCGACCTTCAGGGCGGCCTGCAGGGTGAAGCCGCCATTGAAAGCGCCCAGGCGCCGAAGTGTGACCTGCTCGCTGGGCGGCAAAATGCCGTAGCTCCAGTCGATCGCGCCGCGCAGAGTCTGGTGCCGCGGCAACGCCGTGCGCCGTCCCCGGGTCAGGACCTGGAAGCAGTGCTCAAGCGACTTCGCCAGCACGGCGATGCTCATGGTGTCCAGCCGGCCCGTGGCCAGCTCGATCGCTAAGGCTATGCCGTCAAGACGTCGGCAGATCTCGGCCACGGCCGGCGCCTGGGCGTCGTCGAGGCGGAAACCGCCAAGCGTCGCGGAGGCCCGCTCCACGAACATTTGGACGGCCGCATAGCCTAGAGCCTCTTGGGCGGTAGGGGTCATCCCGACTGGCGGCGCGGCCAGGGGCTGGAGCCGGTGGACCCATTCGCCGTCCGCTCGTAGAGCTTCTCGGCTGGTGGCCAGGATCGTCGCGCCGGGAGCCCGGCTGAGCAAGGCTTCGGTCAGGGCCGCGGCCGCATCGACAAGGTGCTCGCAACTGTCGAACACCAACAGAAGCCGGCGATCCTGGATCGCGTTGGCGATCTCCTGGACGGGATCGGCGGATCGCACGGCCAAGCCCAGCGCCGAGGCCACGGCTCCAGGCGCCAAGTCGGCGTCGGCCAGGGGCGCCAGGTCGACGAAGGCCACTTCACGATCCTGCGCGGCCGCAACACGCTCGGCCACGGCGAGAGCGACCGTGGTCTTGCCCATGCCGCCCGGGCCGACGATTGTCAGCAGGCGCTGCTCGGACAACAGGATCGACAGTTCGTTTATCAGCGTGTCGCGGCCGATGATCTTGCTGACCGATGCGGGCGGACGGCGGACCGTCGGCCGCTCGGCGAAGACAGGCGCCCTGGACGGCGCGCTCTGCCCGGAGACCGAGATCGTGGCTACGCGCGCGACGAAGCAATAGCCGCGCCCGGGTACATTGGCGATCAGGCGAACCTCGCCGACGCCATCGCCCAGGGCTTTGCGCAAGGTCGAGATATGCACCCGCAAGGCGCTTTCCTCGACGATGGTGTCCGGCCACACGGCGGCGACCAGGTCGTCCTTGCCAACGATCTCGCCGCGACGGGCGATCAGGGTCATCAGGATGTCGAGCGAGCGGCTGCCGACCCGCACGGGAGCGCCGTCGCGCAGCAGGAGACGCTCGTCGGGAAGAAGTTGGAAGGCTCCGAATGCGAGACCCTGTTGGCCCTCGGAGCTGGAAACGGGAACCATGGAGACCTGACCGACAACGCCTTGATACCGACGTTACGGGATGGCGCGATTCAAGGCCAGCAAAGGCGCGCAAAGGTGTGAAGCCGCTCGGCTACACTTCTTCACAGCGTATAACTGGCGGCGGAAGCGCCTCCGACCGACCCTCTCCTCATCGCACAACGCCGCCGTCTCCGACGGGGCGAGGATCAGGAGCCAGGTCATGACGACATCAGCCCTCGTTGCGGCGTCGAGCCGCCCCACCCCGCCGCCATCCATGCTTGGCCTGGTCGAGCCGTCCCGATCCTTCGCGCCGCGATCGGTCGGCGCGCCCGACGCCACGGCCGTCGTCCTGGGCCGCCTGCTGGCCGAGGCCTTCGAGGCGCTCGATCACGATCAGGACGGTGCCCGCCGGTCTCTCAGCCGCGCGGTCGCCCTGCTGGAGGTGCGGCAATCGCCGCCCGAGCCCCAACGGGAAGCCGGCGACCTGACGCCCCTGGCGCCTTGGCAGGCCAAGAAGGCCCTGGCGCATATCGACGACCACCTGGCCTCGACGATCCGCGTCGGCGATCTGGCGAGCCTGACCCGATTGAGCAAGTCCTACTTCTCAAGGGCTTTCAAGACGACCTTCGGGCGCTCGCCCCAGCGGTTCATCGTCGATCGTCGCGTCGAGCGGGCGCAACAGGTGATGCTGACCAGCGACGAGCCGCTGTGCGGCGTCGCGCTCACCTGCGGCTTCAGCGACCAGGCGCATTTCTCGCGGGTGTTCCGGCGGATTGTCGGCGCCTCGCCCAACCAATGGCGCCGGGCCCGCCGCGTCGCGCACCGCCCCCGGCCCGCCAGCTATCTGCGCCCGCTCGAAGCCTGAGCGCCCGCCTTCACAACACTTCACATCTGATGACTCGTTCCGGCGCGGCCCTGGCAAGACAGTGCGCCATCGCCCCGCCGGCGATCCAACCCGAAAGCCGGAGTCCGACATGACCGACCCAGCGCCTTCCATCTCCAACCCTTTCTCGGCGTCGCGCCGCAACGTCCTGCTTACGGGCCTGGGCACGGCCGCCGTGATGAGCCTGCCGGCGGCTGAGGCCGGCGCCGCCACCAAGTCCTCCTCCCCCGCCAAACCTTTTCAAGGAATCCAGGCCATGAGCAGCAGCACCTTCAAGACCAAGGACGGCACGGAAATCTATTTCAAGGACTGGGGTCCCAAGACCGCCCAGCCGGTCGTCTTCCATCATGGCTGGCCTCTGAGCGCCGACGACTGGGACAGCCAGATGCTGTTCTTCCTGGCCCAGGGCTACCGGGTGATCGCCGCTGATCGCCGCGGTCACGGCCGGTCCACCCAGACCGATCTGGGCAACGACATGGACACCTACGCCGCCGACAGCGCCGAACTGGTCGCCCACCTGGACCTGAAGAACGCCATCCACGTCGGCCACTCGACCGGCGGCGGCGAGGTCACCCGCTATGTCGCCCAGCACGCCAATGGCCGCGTGGCCAAGGCCGTGCTGATCAGCGCCATCCCGCCGGTCATGGTCAAGAAGGCCAGCAACCCGGGCGGCCTGCCCATGGAAGTGTTCGACGGCTTCCGGGCCGGCATGGCCAACCGCGCCCAGTTCTACAAGGACATCCCGGCCGGGCCGTTCTACGGCTTCAACCGTCCCGGCGCGAAGGTCAGCCAAGGCATCATCGACAACTGGTGGCGCCAGGGGATGATGGGCGGAACCAAGGCCCACTACGACTGCATCAAGGTCTTCTCCGAGACCGACCACACCGAGGACCTGAAGAAGATCACCGTGCCGACGCTGGTGATGCACAGCAAGGACGACCAGATCGTCCCGTTCGCCGACTCCGGCCCGCTGGCGGTCAAGCTGCTAAGGAACGGGACGTTGAAGGTCTACGAGGACCTGCCGCACGGCATGCCCACCACCCACGCCGAAATCATCAACGCCGACCTCCTTGCCTTCTTCAAGGCCTAGGCGGACCGACACTCGGGTCCCTCCGTGATGCGGAGGGACCCATGCTCTTTGGTGAAGGAAGGCGCCGCCTCATGCGGATCCTGATGATCTTGATTTCGGACGCCGAGACGCGCCACCCGACGCCGCCGCCAGTCCTGCGGTTCGAACGCTTCCTGGCGCCCTACTACCTGTTCCATGACGCCGGCGCCGAGATCGTCCTGGCCTCCCTCGCGGGCGGGGATCCTGCCATGCGGACGGCCAGCGGCGAGCGCAGCGACGCCAGCCCGATCATGCAACGCTTTCTGGCTGACCAAGTCGCCCGCGAAGCCCTGATCGACACCGTTGGTCTGGACCAGGTGGAAGCGGATGATTTCGACGGCGCCTATTGTATTGGGGTCTCGGGTGGGATTTGGCCGCCCAACGCGGACAATCCGGCTGCGGCGATGATCGGGCGACTTCTGACGTCGGGAAAACCGGTTGCGGTCATTCCCAGCCAGGTCGACCTCGATCCTAACGGCGTCGGCCAAGGACTCCTGATCGCCGGCGACCAAACCTTAGCGTCCAACCAGGCCGCCCACGCCTTGCTCGCTGTCGTTCGCATGGCGGCGACCACAGCATATTGAGTTCGTACGGGCCGGCTGACTGGGCGCGTTCGTCAGTGCGCCAAATGCTGACATTGGAGCGGCTCCAGATTCCAGACTTTCCAGCCGCCAGATTTATCGGCCGCAGAATAGGCGGAGGAAATATCCAGAGGCCATCTGGGACCAGCCCGAAAAGAGCTTATAGTCGAGCTGAAAAGACGGCGGCGCTATGATCCGCGGACCGAATGGCCGCGCTGTTCCAGCCATCTGCGAACGCGTTCGATCCGAACCCGCGTCCGGAGGCAACCATGCTCGTGGCGATCTATCTGCCGGCCGAAAACGCCCACGCGCTCGAACTCGCGGGCGTTCAGGATGTCTTATTGGAGGCCAACCGTCAGTTGGGCCGGCAAGCCTATCAGCTGCCGCTGCTGTCCGACCGCGCCGGTCCTGTGACCTGCGCCTCCGGCATGCAAATCCTGCCGGACGCGACGATCGGTGCCTTCGACGCCGCCATCGACACGCTGATCGTCTCCGGAACCTATGGCTTGCCGCCGCCTAACCAGGAGGCGGCCGAATGGATCGCGCGTCGGGTGCCGACCTGTCGGCGCTTCGGCTCGGTCTGCACCGGCGCCTTCATGCTCGGCGCGGCCGGGCTGCTGGACGGCCGGCGGGTGACGACCCACTGGGAATACGCGCCGGATCTCGCCGCCGCCTATCCCACGGCGCGGGTCGAGCCGGACAAGATTTTCGTGCGCGACGGTGCGATGTTCAGCTCGGCCGGCACGACGGCGGCGCTCGACCTCACCTTGGCCCTGATCGAGGAGGACCATGGCGCCGCCCTTTCCCTCGCCGTGGCCCGACGGCTGGTGATGTTCCTCAAGCGGCCCGGAGGGCAATCGCAATACAGCGTTCATCTTGCCGGCCAGACCGCGGCCCTGTCGCCGATCACCCGGATCCAGGCCTGGGTTCGCGACAATTTGCGTGAAGACCTCTCTGTGGCCGCCCTGGCGAGGCGGGCGGCCATGAGCGAGCGTAATTTCGCCCGGGCCTTTGTCGAGGAAACCCGGCTGACACCCGCCGAGTTCGTCGAGCTGACCCGGGTCGACGCCGCGCGCCGATTGTTGGAAGGCTCAGGCCTGTCGCTCCAGAGGGTGGCCCGGGATAGCGGCTTTTCAAGCACCCAGGCCATGCGCCGAGCATTCCATCGTCGGCTCGACGTCATTCCCAGCCAATATCGCGAGCGGTTTCAGGCCGCCGCCTGACGTCGCTTGCCGGAAGCCGAGCCCTCCGGAGGCTTCGGATGGGGGTGCAGCCCTCGCCCTTGGCCCGCTTGCCTGTCGTGACCCAGGCCACGCCTCCGCGACCAACGCCAGATCACATCCATGCAATCCGCCGGAGCGACAAGATAATATTGGCAGATATTGAATTTCATTTGGCGGGAACCGAACTCCCGGAAGGATTGCGATCGCAGGCGTTCCGTAAATAATGATCACAACAGCTCGTGTTGCTTTGTTGATCGTCATTGATGCTATGAACAGCACGCCCAAGAGGCCCAAGAACTCTAATCGCGGCGCGGCGATCGACAAGCCGCGTAAAGCCCGGAAACTCGACCTCGTTCGCCAGTTGACGACCCTGCGCGAGGGCGCGTTGCTCGCCAAGCTAGGGGCTTGGGACTACGACGTCGCCGCGCGATCGGTGGGATTTTCGCCCGAACTGTGGGCGCTTCTAGGCCTTCCGGAACAGGAGGACTGGCCTTTGGACGAGGCGTTGGCGCTGTGGAGCGAGGCCGATCGAGCACGCTTTGCCGCAGTGCTCGAAAAGGCGGCCCACAACGGTCAGCGCCTGGAATTCGAAGGACGACTGAGTCTCGCCAACGCCTCGGAGACCTGGCTTCGGGTGGTGGGCGAGCCAA
This sequence comes from Pseudomonadota bacterium, assembly GCA_023445955.1. GTDB lineage: Bacteria > Pseudomonadota > Alphaproteobacteria > Caulobacterales > Caulobacteraceae > Caulobacter. The sequence continues at coordinate 2,531 of JAEXJH010000020.1, read as the reverse complement.
CCTTCCGGCGCGGCAAGTGCGTGGCCCTGCGCGGCGCCACGCAGGACGTCAGCGAACAACGCCTTGCGCGCGAGCTGATCGAGGCCGCCATCGCCGACGCGAACGCCGCAAGGGCAACGAAATCAGCCTTCCTGTCCGTGCTCAGCCACGAGATGCGCACGCCCCTGAACGCCATGCTGGGCATGGCCCAAGTCGTCAAGCACAAGGCGCGCTCGCGGTGCGAAGGCGAACGGGCCGACGTCATTTTGCGATCGGGCGAGGCGCTGCTCGGCCTCCTCGACGATCTGCTCGACTATTGCGACATCGAGGCCGAGCGCATCGAACTGACGGAGGCGCCGGTCGATCTCGCCGATCTCGCCGCCTCGGTCGGCAAGGCCTTCGAGGTCCGCGCCCAAGGCAAGGGCATACGCCTGGGCGTGGACGTCAGCCCGGCGGTCCACGGCGCCTGGCGCTGCGACGCCTTGCGCGTGCGTCAGGTGATCAGCGGCCTAGTCGACAACGCCATCAAGTTCACCTCGCGCGGCGAGGTGCGCATCATCCTCGACCGAGAGCCAGACGGGGTGGCCATTTCGGTGGCCGACACGGGCCCTGGCGTCGCCCCTGCTGTGCAAGCCCGGCTTTTCGAACCGTTTTTCCAGGCCGATTCCAGTTTGACGCGTCGCCATGGCGGGGTGGGTCTGGGCCTTGCGATCTGTCGCGAACTCTGCCGGCTCATGGGCGGCGTCATCACGGTCCAAAGCATGATCGGCGAGGGTTCGACGTTCATGGTGCGGCTGCCCCTGCGGTTCATCGCGCCGAGGGTCGAGGCCGAAGCGGCCTCGCCGATCGCCTTCGAGACGATGAAGGTCCTTGTCGCCGAGGACAATCCGACAAACCGGCTCGTGATCAGCTGCCTGTTCGAGGTGCTCGGGATCCGCCCGCGAATGGTCTGCGACGGCCTTGAGTTGGTCGAGGCCTGGCGCGCCGAAGAGTGGGACCTGATCATGACCGACATCCAGATGCCGGTGATGGACGGCGTCACCGCCGCGCGTCAGATCCGGTCAGAGGAGCGCGCGCGCGGTCTGGCGTCGACGCCGATCGTGGCGCTGACCGCCAACGCCTTGCCTCACCATGCCCAGGCCTATGCCGCCGCGGGCATGAACGGTCTGGTCGCCAAGCCCGTCGCCTTCGACGCCCTGGTGGAGGCGATCACACTCGCCGCGGCGGGACGCGGGCTCGCCCGAGGATGACACCGGCGGTTCAGGTCCGCCCGGCGGGGCCAGAAGCCGAGCCCGCGGCCTTGACGGACGATGGTCCAGCCATCGTCCCCCAACCCGCGCGCTTCTGTGGCGTGGGCTACCAGGTCGTAGTCGAGCAATTCCAGGCCAACCCGCTCCTGGCCGAGGGCAAGGTCAACGTCATCGCGCTGGACGCCATCGTAGAGCGCCTGGGCGCGCGATGGGCCGCGCGGCAGGCGCTGATCCACGACCACGCGGAGAAGGTCCTGCGCCGCGAACTGGGACCGAACGCGACGGTCCAGCGCCTCAACGACACGGAATATCTCGTCGTTCAGCCGGATGGCTCCCGTCTGGCCGGCCAGGCGCGATGCCTGAGCGGCCTGCGGCAGATCCTGCTCCATTTCCTCGGCGCGGCCGCTGTCGCCGACATCCGGGTTCATTCGGTGACCAGCATCACCCCGAGGGCGTCTTCGGCCAGCGCCTCGACGTGGATGCGATCGAGGCCGAGCAGGCCGCCGCGAGTGCGAGGACACAGGACGAGGGACCCCGGTCGTCCGAGCTCGACCGATGGACTCCATTCGTCACCTCGACCGGACTGCAGGTCAGCGTGACCTGCTCGCTTGAGCCTGTCCTACAGCTGAAAAGCTACCACCGTATCGGTTACCGCATCGCGCGCCGGGTCGTGCAGCTTCCCGACGGCGCGGCGCTTTGCGGCCGCGAACTCGAGCGCCTCTCGCAGCGCGATCTTGAAAAGATCGACTTGGCGACGATGGCGCGCGGGATCGAACTGGTGCGTGCGGCAAGCCCGGCGAGCAAGCCGTCCGTCCTGGTTCTGCCGGTTTCGCACGCCGCCATGCAGAGTCTGCGGGGACGCGCCACGGTCGCCGCCCTGCTGCGTCAGGGTCGCAACGATGTCCACCACGGACTGATCTGCGAGTTGTCCGGATTCAACGGCGCGTCGATCGCGGCCCTGCTCGACACCATCGCGGCTCTGCGGCCCTTCTGTCTCCACGTCATCGGTCATCTGGACGCCTATCCGCACCAGGATATCCGCGGCCTCGACGACACCCGATTGAACGGCCTGTCGGTTCAATGCCCGCCGGACATGGGCGACGCCGAGTTCATCGGCTGGGTCAGGAGCTTTGTGAACCTGGGCCGCCGCGTCTCCAAGGTGCTGTTCATCGATCAGATTCCGAGCCTGGGACGCGCGCGTTTGGCCGCCTCGCTCGGCATCTCTCACGCCACCCTGGCGCTTAGATTCACAAGACGACAGGGCACGGAACCGAATGAACAGACCGCCGCCGCGTAAAGGCG
>JAEXJH010000019.1 GCA_023445955.1 Pseudomonadota bacterium | reverse complement strand
GGCCATCCTGGACCAGCGGCGGCAAACCGGCGCCGTCGTCGAAGCCCGCCCTGTCGACGCCGCCCAGTCGGTCCAGGCTGCCCGCGACCGCCGCCTGGCGGCCATCCGTCAGGCGCGCGAGTCCGGCCTCATCGCGCTTTCCCCCAACAGCGGCGCCCGTTCCGGCGAAGGGGAAGGGGGCAAATCGTCCGCGACGATCACGCTGGCGGAGCCGGAGCGTGTCGCCACCGACGGCGCTTCGAAACAATCGTTCCTGCAGACCTTGTCTCGCGACGCGGTGCGCAACAGCCATGTGATCGAGGCGCCGGTGTCGCCCTACGTGGTCATGGCCGGCGACATCATCGCCGCCAGCCTTCTGACGGGCCTCAATTCGGATCTGCCGGGTTTCGTCACCGCGCAGGTGACCGAGAATGTCTACGACAGCGCCACCGGCCACTATCTCCTTATTCCGCAGGGCGCGCGTCTCGTCGGCGGATACGACAGCGGGATCGCCTTCGGCCAGCGCCGGGCCTTGGTGGTCTGGCGGCGTCTGATCTTCCCCGACGGCGCATCGATCCAGCTCGACAACCTGCCGGCGACGGACGCGGCGGGCTACGCCGGTCTCGCCGACGAGGTCGACTTTCATACCTGGGGTCTCTTGAAGGCCGTGGGGATGTCGACGCTGCTCGGCGTGGGCTCGGAGCTGGCGATGGACGACGACAGCGATTTGGTCCGGGCTCTTCGGCGGTCGGGTCAGGAGGCGGGGTCTGAGGCCGGCCGCCAGCTGGTCGGCAAGCGGCTTGATGTCCAGCCGACGATCAAGGTTCGGCCAGGCTGGCCGCTGCGCGTCATCGTCCACAAGGATCTCGTGCTTCGCCCTTGGAAGGGGCTCTAGAAAGGAGACGGCCTATGCCTGACCTTCGTCTTCGCAAGCTCCCGAACCGTAGCCGCGCCAAGCTGTTGCTCGACCTGTGGCCAGAGCTGGACGACCGGCTAAGGCGCTATGCGGCCCTGCATGCACAACGCTATGGCGAGGAGGTGTCGGCCGCCGACATCGCGCCGTACATGTTGGAAGACTTCATGGCGTGCGACCGCGAGTTCCAGAAATCGCTGAGGACCTTGCCCGAGCGCGGCGGCGGCGGATGAGCGCGATCGGGCGGTTCACGCCCAGCCGGGCGGGAGGCTGGGAAGGTGATGTCCGAACCCTGGCTTTCACCGCGCGGGTTCGGATCGTTCCTAACGACGACCGGTCTCGACCAGGAGCGCCAGACTTTCGGCTGATGGTCGGCTGGACGCATGTCGGCGATGCGTGGGTCGCGATGACGAGGGAGGCGCCGCCGCGAACCTTCCTCCGGGTCGTGGTCGATGATCCTCTGTTTCCCGCGCCGGTCACCATGGCGCTGTTCTTCAGCGATGACGAGCGGTCGGCGGAACTGCATTGGCGCCGTCCAAGGCGCCGCCAGGTTATCGTGCGGTCGAGACCGAGGGCATCCCGCGAGAGACCGTCGTCTTCGCGCCAAGCGCTCGCGAACCAGCCGCCGCCCCGAGTCTGAAGGCGCGGGAGCGATTTGCGGCCGGACGCGCACCAAGCCGCCGTCCAGAGCCCGTTCTGGTCAGTCGCGGCCCAGCACAGCAAGGCGCCGTCGCTCAGGTCTCTTATGACTCGTCGTGACCGGTGACGCTGGCGAGGGTGTCGGCCAGGTGCTGGAGGCTGTAGGGCTTGGCGACGAACCGGCCGTCATCCGGTGCAGGGCCGGGCAGGGACCGCCCAGAAGTGAGGATCAAGCGGATCGCGGGCCATTGTTCGTGCACCAGTCGGGCCAAGCCCAGGCCGTCAAGCTGGCCAGGCATGTCCACATCCGTGAACAGCACGCCAACGTCCGAGCGCGCCTGGAGAAGGTCCACCGCTTCCTGGGCGTTGGCGGCTTCAACAACTTCGAAACCGGCGTCCTGGATCGCGGCCGACGCGATCTCGCGCACCAGAGGCTCATCTTCGACGATCAGGACGAGAGGGATGGTGCTGGACATGCCGATTCAAAGCGCGGGCCGATGCGGTCGTTCCAGCAACAAACACCTTTGTTTTCAGTGATTTATGTCGGATACCTGACGTATGATCATAGCGCGGACGCCCGACCCCGACGGCGGGCGGGAGCGCGAAGCCAAGTCGGCGCGGGTTCAGGCGATGCCCGCGCCGCCTGTCACGCCATAGACCTCGCCGGTGATGAAGCTGGCTTCCTGCGAGGCCAGCAACACGTAGACCGGCGCGATCTCGACCGGCTGACCCGGTCGGCCGAACTGGCTGTGTTCGCCGAAGTGCTGGACCTTTTCCTGGGTCTGGCCGCCGCTGGGTTGCAGGGCTGTCCAGAAGGGACCCGGGGCCACGACGTTGGCGCGCACGCCGTTCTTGATCAGCTGTTTGGCCAGGGCCTTGGTGAAGGCGACGATCCCGGCTTTGGTGGTGGCGTAGTCGAGCAGGGTGTCGGACGGCTCATAGGCCTGGACCGACGCGGTATTGATCACGGCGGCGCCCGGCCGCAGGTGCGGCTTGGCCGCCTGGGTAATCCAGAACATCGCGTAGAGATTGGTCTTCAGGGTCTGGTCGAATTGCTCGCTGTCGATCGCGCCGATGTCGGGTCGGCTCACCTGCTTGCCGGCGTTGTTAACCAGGATATCCAGGCCACCGAGACCCTCGACGGCCTTGGCGACCAACTCCCTGCAGAAGGCCTCGTCCTTGATGTCGCCGGGCAAGGCGATGGCCTTGCGGCCTTCGGCCTCGATCAGCGTGATGACTTCGCGCGCGTCGCTCTCCTCGCTCGGGAGATAGCCGATGGCGACGTCGGCGCCCTCGCGGGCATAGGCGATCGCCGCGGCCCGGCCGATGCCGGAGTCCGCGCCGGTAATCAGCGCCTTGCGACCGGAGAGCTTGCCCGACCCCTTGTAGCTCTCCTCACCGTGGTCAGGGCGGGGATGCATTTTGGCGGCCAAACCGGGCGCGGCCTGTGGCTGAGCGGGGAAGGGCGGCTTGGGATATTGCTCGCGCGGGTCCTGCATGCGCAGTCGCTCGTCCTGGCTCATAGGGTCGTCTCCGTCGTGGAAGGTTCCCGATCCAACGGGGCGCTGTTGGGACTGTTCCCCCTTCCGTCGCGGCCCCTCTTTTGAGGACGGCCAAGACCATGTCCGCCACACGGCCAGCGGCTAAGGGCTTTCCATGGTCTGGTCTTCGGATGGCGAACGGCGGTCCGGTCGGTCCGCGCGGCGATCATCTTGCCGATGGCTGTTGGCCAATCGACGCAGCTCGCCAATCGCGTGGCCAATCGGTTCCTGGCCTTGCTTCTGGCCGTGCTTATCGGCTTCTTCACACGCTGGCTGATCGGGTCGCCGGCTTTCACGATCGCTGGAAGGATATCCTGGCCAAGACCGAAGGCCGCGATTGCGTCGGGTCGAGATCTCGCCCTCGAGACGGCCTTGGCCTAGGTCCAAGCCTTTCGGACCCTGAGCTCGCGACCGTGCCCCGGCGATGACGGCCCCCTCAGCGCACGGCGCGAAGCTTGGCCACCGCATAGGTCGGGATCAGGGCCAAGGGCTCGCGCTCACCTGCTGCGGACGCCAGCCAGCGAGCCAGTGGCTTCAGGCTGATGGGGGCCAGGAAGGCCCGGCCGTCTTTGATCACGGCGAT
>JAEXJH010000018.1 GCA_023445955.1 Pseudomonadota bacterium | reverse complement strand
GGTTTCCCGGGGCGGGCCTTTGAACTCAGCCGTTCAAGCCTAGATCAGCGAGCCGTGGCACTGCTTGAACTTCTTGCCCGAGCCGCAGGGGCAGGGGCTGTTGCGGTTGGTGCGTTCCCACTCTTCGGGCAGGGACGAGATCGGCAGGGCCTGGCGCTGTTGCGGCGACAGGCCGTCGGGAATCGCGCCAGCGACGGCGGCGTTCTCGCCGGTCAGCGGGTCCAGATGGACCTCGACCAGGTTCTCCAGCGACGAGGTCGGCGGCAGTTCCGGCTCGGCATAGGCGATCTCGACCGTCATCAGCCAGCGGGTGGTGTTGGTGCGCAAGTCGCCCAGCAGCTTCTCGAACAGCGAGAAGGCTTCGGTCTTGTACTCGTTCAGCGGATCACGCTGGCCATAGCCGCGCAGGCCGATGACGTTGCGCAGGTGATCCAGGTGCATCAGGTGCTCGCGCCACTGCAGATCGATCATCTGCAGCAGGAAGTTCTTCTCGACCGAGCGCATCTGGTCGGGGGTGATGATCACCTCGCGCTCGGCGGCGTACGCGTCGGCGGCCTTCTGGATGCGGTCCTTGATCTCTTCGTCGGCGATGCCTTCCTCGGCGGCCCACGCTTCGATCGGCAGGTCCAGGCCCAGGATCGACTGGACGCGTTCCTTCAGGCCCTCGATGTCCCACTGCTCGGCATAGGCCTTGGGCGGCAGGTGACGGGCGACCAGGTCGTCGATCGTGTCGTGACGCATCTCGGCGATGATGTCCGAGAGGTCGGTCGACTCCATGAACTCCTGGCGCTGCTCGAACACGGCCTTGCGCTGGTCGTTGACGACGTCGTCGTACTTCAGGAGGTTCTTGCGGATCTCGTAGTTGCGCTGCTCGACGCGCTTTTGAGCGGTGGCGATGGCGTTGTTCAGCCACTTGTGGGTGATCGCCTCGCCTTCCTGGACGCCGAAGGTGCGCATGATCGCGTCCAGGCGCTCGCCGGCGAAGATGCGCAGCAGGTCGTCCTCGCACGACAGGAAGAATTTCGAACGGCCGGGGTCGCCCTGACGACCCGTACGACCGCGCAGCTGGTTGTCGATGCGGCGGCTTTCGTGGCGCTCGGTGCCCAGCACGAACAGGCCGCCGGCGGCCAGCGCCTGGGCCTTCTTCTCGGCGATCTCGGCCTCGAGCGCGGCCTTCTGGGCCAGCTCGTCCTGATGGTCGATCGCCAGGCCCATGCCCTTTTGCTGCTGGCGCCAGTTGGCCAGGCGCATGTCGACATTGCCGCCCAGCTGGATGTCGGTGCCGCGGCCGGCCATGTTGGTGGCGATGGTGACGGCGCCCGGGACGCCCGCGTCGGCGACGATGCCGGCTTCCTGCTCGTGGAAGCGCGCGTTCAGCACCTGGTGCGGGATGCCCTTGGTCTTCTTGCCGTCGTTCTCGAAGCTGAAGGTGGCCAGCAGCTTCGACAGTTCTTCGGACTTCTCGATCGAGACGGTGCCGACCAGGATAGGCTGGCCGCGCACGTGGCAGTCGGCGATCTGCTTGAGGATGGCCTCGTTCTTCTCGCGCTCGGTGCGATAGACCTCGTCGTCGTCGTCGATGCGCTGGATGGTGCGGTTGGTCGGGATTTCCGAGACGCCCATCTTGTAGATGTCGTCGAATTCCTGAGCTTCCGTCGACGCCGTGCCGGTCATGCCCGACAGCTTGGTGTAGAGGCGGAAGTAGTTCTGGATGGTCACCGAGGCCAGGGTCTGGTTCTCGGGCTGGATGTCGGCGCCTTCCTTGGCCTCGATGGCTTGGTGCAGGCCTTCCGACAGGCGGCGGCCGGTCATCATGCGGCCGGTGAACTCGTCGATCAGGATCACCTCGCCGCCCTTGACGATGTAGTCCTTGTCGCGCGTGTACAGCACGTTGGCGCGCAGGGCCTGGTTGACGTGGTGCACCACCGAGACGTTGGCGGCGTCGTAGAGACCGGCCGAATCCTCGGCCAGGTGGTTGCCGGCCATCAGGATCTCTTCGATCTTTTCCTGGCCGTCTTCCGTCAGGATGACCTGCTTCTGCTTCTCGTCGTGGTCGTACGTGCCCTTGTCGAGGATCAGCTGCTTCACCAGCACGTCGATCGTCTTGTAGAACTCGCTGCGGTCCTCGGTCGGGCCCGAGATGATCAGCGGCGTGCGGGCTTCGTCGATCAGGATCGAGTCCACTTCGGCGACGATGACGAAGTTGTGGCCGCGCTGGGCCATTTCCTCGACGCTGTAGACGAGGTTGTCGCGCAGGTAGTCGAAGCCGAATTCGTTGTTGGTGCCGTAGGTGATGTCGCTGCGATAGGCGCGCTGACGCTCACCCTGGCTCAGGCCGTTGACGATCACGCCATACGACAGGCCCAGGAAGTTGTAGATCTGACCCATCCAGTCGGCGTCGCGGCTGGCCAGGTAGTCGTTGACGGTGATGACGTGGACGCCCTTGCCTTCCAGGGCGTTGAGATAGGTCGGCAGGGTGGCGACCAGGGTCTTGCCTTCACCCGTGCGCATTTCCGAGATGCCCGAGAAGTGCAGCACCATGCCGCCGACCAGCTGGACATCGAAGTGGCGCATGCCCAGCACGCGCTTGGACGCCTCGCGCACCACGGCGAAGGCTTCGTTCAGGATGTCGTCCAGGGTCTGGCCCTTGGCCAGGCGGTCCTTGAACTCGACGGTCTTGGCCTGCAGGGCCTCGTCCGACAGGGCGGCGTATTCCGGCTCCAGCGCGTTGATCTTCGCGACCCGCGCCTGGAAGGTCTTGACCTTGCGTTCGTTCGAAGAGCCGAAGAGCTTTTTGGCGAGACCAAGCATGCAGGGGGAATCCGAAGGGGACGGTTTGACGAAGGAGGCCGGCGCTAAGGCTGTGCGGCCTCGACTACGGAAATGGAGCCGCACTGGAAAAGCAGAAAATCCGATATTCCGGTGCGGCCGGAGACTTAAGCACCGGTCATCTTGGTGTCAACGCGAAGACCCCGGCGTAAGTAAGGCTTTCGGACCCGTTAGTGGCCGTCCGGCCTCAGTTTTCTGAAGGTCGAACGCTTTCAGCGCTGAAGCCGTTTCCACTCGGCGAAAAAGCACGCTAGAGCCGTCTGCAACAAAGCCGGAGAACTTGGCCTTGAAGACCACTTTCCGCCTCGCGAGTCTGATCAGCGCCATGGCCTGCGTGCTGCTGGTGGCGGCCTGCGGCCAGAACAAGGTCGCCGACAAGCCGCCCGAGCCGGGCGACACCGCCGTGGCGCGCGTCAACGGCCAGGTGATCTGGGCGTCCGACGTCAAGCGCGAGGCCGTGGCCCAGGGCCTGATCAGCGAGGGTGAGCCGCTGGACATCTCCAGCGAGGTCTTCCGCCAGCGCCTTGACGAGGTCATCGACCAGAAGCTGCTGGCCTCCGAGGCCGTCAAGCGCAAGCTGGACAAGGACCCGATCGTGCAGCGCCGCCTGGCCGCCCAGCGCGAGCGGGTGCTGGGCGACCGCCTGGTCGAGGGCGTGGTGGAAAAGGCCGTCACCGAGGACGCCATCCGCAAGCTCTACGCCGAGCAGCAGAAGCTCTCCAAGCGCTCGGAAGAGATCCGCGCCCGCCAGATCATCGTCGGCACCCAGGCCGAGGCCGACAGCATCAAGAAGCTGCTCGGCACGGGCGCCTCGTTCGATGCGCTCGCCATGGAGCGCTCGACCGACCAGGCCACCCGCTTCAACGGCGGGGACCTGGGCTACTTCACCTTGGACGTGATGCCCGAGCCCTATGGCGTGGCCCTGAAGGACGCCCAGAAGGGGACGCTGGTCGGTCCGTTCGCGGCCGAAGGCGGCTGGGTCATCGTCAAGGTCGAGGACAAGCGCACCGAGGAGCCGATCACGCTCGAGGCCGCCCGTCCGCAGATCGTGCGCTTCCTGACCTATGACCAGGTGCGCGACATCCTTGAGAAGCTGCGCGGCTCGGCCAAGGTCGAGATGCTGATCGGCAAGCCCCAGGACGTGACCGGCGCCGCCGGCGCCCAGGAGCCGGCCTCGGCCCCCGCCGAGCTGCAAGGCGCCGCCCCGGCCTCGGCCCCGGCGTCCCCACCCCCTGCACAACCCGCCAAGAAGTAAGAGCGGCTCATGACCAAGACTCCCAAGACTTCCGGCAGCAAGACGGCCGCGAAGGCTCCTGAGGCCGCGCCCGCGTCCAACCCCGTCGCCGCCGCCGGCGCGGCCATCGAGCGCGCCCTGGTCGACCCGCTGACCTCGGCTCTGAAGCGCGCGGGCCTGCGCCGCGCCCAGAAGTCGGCTGGCGAGGACGTCTCCGCGCCCGCGCCCGCCAAGCCCGCGTCTACGGGTGCCGGCAAGCCCGGCCTGGCGATCTCGCCCCTGGCCGTGCCGTTCCCGGTGATCCCGCCGATCGCCGGCGTCGAGATCGCCACGGGCCGCGCCGGCTTCTACAAGCACGAGCGCGAGGACCTGCTGCTGATGAGCTTCGCCGAGGGCACCTCGGCGGCGGGCGTCTTCACCCGTCACGGCGTCGGCTCGGCCCCGGTCGACTGGTGCAAGCGCCAGCTGGCCGCCACGGGCGGCGCGGACGTCCGCGCCC
>JAEXJH010000017.1 GCA_023445955.1 Pseudomonadota bacterium | reverse complement strand
GATCGGCACGGTGCAGGACGTGACGGCCGACCGCCGCGCGCGGGCGGCGCTGCGCGAGGTCGAGGAGCGCCTGCGCCTGGCCGGCCGCGCCACCAACGACGCGATCTGGGACTGGGACCTGCGCTCGAACCACGTCACCTGGAACGTCGCGCTGGAACATGCCTATGGCCACGCGCTCGACACCGTCGTGCCGACCGGAGAGTGGTGGATCGAGCATATCCATCCCGACGACCGCGACCGGGTCCGTCACAGCATTCACGAAGTGATCGACGGCGGCGGGTCGGACTGGAGCGACGACTATCGCTTCGCCCGCGGGGACGGCAGCTATGCCGACGTCTTCGATCGCGGCTATGTCATCCGCGACGACGCCGGCGCGCCCCTGCGGATGGTCGGCGCCATGCTGGATGTCTCGGCCCGCAAGGCGATCGAGCGGCAGCTGGAGCTGGATCGCCGACGCCTGCTGGAGGAGGTCGAGGAGACCGCCGCCGAGCGCGACCGGGCCGAGGCGGCCTTGCGCCAGGCCCAGAAGATGGAGGCCGTCGGCCAGCTGACCGGCGGCATCGCCCACGACTTCAACAACCTGCTGACCGGGGGCGGGGGCAGCCTGGAGATGATCGAGCGGCGCCTGGCCGAAGGACGGGCCGACGAGACGGGCCGCTATCTGGCCGCCGCGCGCCAGGCCACGGACCGGGCCGCGGCCCTGACCCAGCGCCTGCTGGCCTTCTCGCGCCGCCAGACCCTGGATCCCCGGGCGCTGGACGCCAGCCGGCTGGTCGAGGAGATGATCGAGCTGATCCAGCGCAGTGTTGGCCTGGACGTCTCGATCGAGGTGGCGCTGCAGGCCGATCTCTGGACCACCCGCGTCGACCCGATCCAGCTGGAAAGCGCGCTGCTGAACCTGTGCATCAACGCGCGCGACGCCATGGCGCCGAAGGGCGGGATGATCGTCATCGCCACGGCCGACGCGATCGTCGCGCCGTCAGAGGCCATGATGCTGGACCTGTCGCCCGGCGACTATGTGGTGCTGTCGGTGGCCGACACCGGGGCCGGCATGTCGGACGAGGTGCTGGGCCGGGTGTTCGAGCCGTTCTACACCACCAAGCCTCTGGGCCAGGGCACGGGCCTGGGGCTGTCGATGGTCTATGGCTTCGCCCGCCAGTCGGGCGGCCAGGTGCGGATCGTTTCCGCGCCGGACCAGGGGACGACGGTCAGTCTTTACCTGCCGCGCTTCGAGGGCGCGGCCGATCTGCGCGAAGGGCCCACCGCGCCACGCGGCCGCCAGGGACACGGGCAGCGCGTGCTGATCGTCGACGACGAGACCACGGTGCGCCACCTGGTCCAGGAACAGCTCAGCGAGCGCGGCTATGTCACCCTTGGCGCAGGGCTGGCCAGCGAGGCCCTGGCGCTGCTGGACGACGACACGCCGATCGACCTCCTGATCACCGATGTCGGCCTGCCCGGCGGCATGAACGGCCGGCAGCTGGCCGACCTGGCCCGGGTCAGCCGTCCCGGGCTGAAGGTCCTGTTCATCACCGGCTACGCCGAAACGGCGGTGGTCGGCGTCCACGGCTTCGACGAGAACATGGGCGTGCTGACCAAGCCGTTCTCGCTCAGTCAGTTGGAGGCGCGGGTCGGGGAGCTGCTGAAGGGCTAAGCCTTCTTCCTGCCCTTGGCCTTGGCCGTGTTGAACGCCACCGCAGCGCGGAACAGCGCCTTGAACGCCTCGGCGGGGATCTGCGCGCCCTCCGGGAAGTCGATGGCGCGGCGGACATTGCCGTCCAGGCTGGAATTGAACAGCGAGGCCGGGTCGTCCAGCGCCGCGCCGTGGGCGAAGGTCGTCTTGACCACCGTCTTGTAGACCTCGCCGGTGCAGATCAGGCCGTCATGCGACCAGACCGGCTTGCCCCACTTCCACTCCTCGACCACGTCGGGATCGGCTTCCAGGATCAGGGCGCGCAGGCGGGCCAGGGTCTGGCCGCGCCAGCCGGGGATCTCGGCGATCGCGCGGTCGATCAGGATGGAGGCGGGAACGCCGACATCTTCGGGGCGGGTGCTCTTCATCGGGTGTCCTCGAGGCTTAGAGACGCTGGCCGGGCGTGCGGGCGGCCTGGCGCACCCAGTCGGTGAACTGGGCCTCGTCCAGCGGCTCGTGCTCGGAGATGTGCAGGTAGCGCACCTCCTTCTGCTTGGAGCTGACCGGCGGCGGCGGGTCGAAGCTCGCACCCTTGAAGAAGGCGATCTTCAGGTAGCGGGCATAGGCGTGGACCGCCAGGAACCAGGTCTTCTCCTCACGGCCATAGAAGGGCGTGTTCCACTTCACGGCCTTGCGCACGTCGGGAACGGCGGCGGTGATCAGGGCGTCAACGCGCGCGCCGGCGGCGCGCTTCCAGTCGGGCAGGGCGGCGATGTAGGCCTGGACCGGCGCGTCGCCGTCGCCCTTCGGGATCTTGGGATTGCCGCCCGACAGCAGGATCGGCTCCTCGCTCATGCCGGCCGCCGTCGGACATAGGGCAGCACGAACAGATAAAGCCCGCTTATCAGCAGCAGGATCAGCGGGACGAGGGCGAACAGCCCGACCCAGGCCGGCGGCTGGCCCTTCGTCATCATCGCCATGTAGCCGATCACGCCCAGGGTGAAGGTGATCGAGAGCCAGCGGTGGCTTTGGCGGATCAAGCGGTTCATGCGGCCGTCTCCAGAAGCGCTTCCAGCTTGTCGAAGAAGGACTTCCAGCCCGCGTGGGCGCCGCCGAAGGCCTGCTTCTGGTCGGGACGGAAGCCGGCCTGCTCCATGCGCAGATGCGTGCCCGCGTCCGTGGGCGTCAGGGTGAAGGTCACGACGCTCTTCAGCGCATAGGCCGGGTCCTCGTGGTCGAAATCCCAGCTATAGGCCAGCTTATGGTCGGGCTCGATCGCCAGCACCTCGCAGTCCAGCACCCCGCCCCATTCTCCGCGGAGCTTGAACTGGTGGCCGATGGTGGGGACGAAGTCGTTGGCCATCAGCCATTCGGCGATGAGGTGAGGCTGGGTCAGGGCGCGCCACAGCTTGGCGGGCGGGTGAGCGATGTCGCGCTCGACGACGACTGTCTTGGTATCGGGGGTCATTGGTCCATCCTGTTGAGCAGGTCTTCCAGCTTGTCGAACCGGCCTTCCCAGAAGCCGGCCATCTGGTTCGTCCAGTCGATCAGCGGGCCAAGGGCGCCCAACTGTGCGGTGTAGTGGGTCTGGCGGCCGGCCTGGCGGTCGCGCACCAGCCCGGCCAACTTCAGGGCCGCCAGGTGCTTGGAAACGGCGGGCTGGGACACGCCGGCCTGGGCGGTCAGCGCCCCGACCGTCTGCTCGCCCTCGCGGCACAGACGCTCGAACAGCGCCCGACGGGTCGGGTCGGCCAGGGTCTGGAAAAGAAGGTCGTGGGAAGCTTGCACGGATAACTCTCGGGTTATGGGTTAACTCATAACTCTGGAGTTATGGATGCGTCAAGGACCATTGTTCCGCGAGCGGTATCGTCTAGCGTGGCCGTCCACCTCCGGAGACCGCCCTTGCGCCTGCTCGCCAAGATCGTCGCGACCGCCCTGCTGCTGCTTGCGCCGCCCGCGCTCGCCAAACCCGCCAAGCCCGCGCCCGTGCTCACCGCCGGAGCGGTGGCCTCGCCGGACCGCTACGGCGCGCTGGCGGCGCAGGAGATCCTGAAGGCCGGCGGCAATGCGGTCGACGCGGCGGTGGCGACGGGTTTTGCGCTGGCGGTCACCTATCCCGAGGCCGGCAACCTGGGCGGCGGCGGGTTCATGACGCTATACGTCGGCGGCAAGCCCTACTTCCTCGACTACCGCGAGACGGCTCCTGCGGGGGCGTCGGCCGACATGTATCTGGGCAAGGACGGCGAGCCGGTCGCGGAGCTCTCTTTGTTCGGCAACCTGGCGGTCGCCACGCCCGGCACGGTGCGGGGTCTGGCCATGGCCCACAAGCGGTTCGGAAAGCTCTCCTGGGCGCGGGTCCTGGCCCCGGCCATCCGCTACGCCCGCGACGGCTTCGAGGTGAACCAGCAGTTCTCCGGCATGCTCAGCCATGAGGTTCCGCCGCCGTTCGCCAAGACCAACTTCCGCGACCACTTCGGCCCGCAGAAAGCCGGGACGCTGTTCAGGCAGCCGGACCTGGCCGCCACGCTGGAGCGCATCGCCAAGGGCGGCGACCGCGAGTTCTACGAGGGCAAGACCGCTGATCTCCTGGTCGCCCAGATGCAGCGCGGCCCCAAGGGCCTGATCACCAAGGCCGATCTCGCGGCCTACAAGGCCGTCTGGCGCGCGCCGGTCACCGCCAAATGGCGCGGCTACGACGTCATCACCGCCCCGCCGCCCAGCTCGGGCGGGATCGCCCTGATGCAGATGCTGCTGATGAAGCAGGATCTGGCCCCGAAGTTCAAAGGCGTGGCGCTCAACAGCCCGCAGTACATCCACCTGCTGGCCGAGATCGAAAAGCGCGTCTACGCCGACCGGGCGGAGTACCTGGGCGACCCCGATTTCGTGAAGGTCCCGGTCTCCAACCTCATCAATCCTGCTTATGTCGCCAAGCGCGCCAAGGAGGTCGATCCGGACAAGCCCTCGCCGACCAAGGCGGTGGTTCCGGGGCTGGAGAAGCCGCAGACCACGCACTTCTCGATCGTCGACAAATGGGGCAACGCCGTCTCCAACACCTATACGCTGAACGGCTGGTTCGGCTCGGGCGTGGTGGTCGAGGGCGCGGGCTTCATCCTCAATGACGAGATGGACGACTTCTCGGCCAAGCCCGGCGCGCCCAATGTCTATGGCGTGGTCGGCGGCAGCGCCAACGCCATCGCGCCCCATAAGCGGCCCTTGTCCTCGATGACGCCAACGATCCTGGTCAAGGACGGCAAGCCGGCCATGGTCATCGGCACGCCGGGCGGCTCGCGGATCTTCACCTGGGTGTTCCAGGTGATCGCCAATGTCTACGACCACGGCCTCTCCCTGAAGGCCGCGCAGAAGGCCCCGCGCTTCCACCATCAGCTGCTGCCCGAGAACGTGATCTTCTATGAGCCCTCCGCCCCGCCATCGGCGGGGCTGAAGACGGCCCTGGAAGCGCGCGGCTACACGTGGACCGAGGACTTCAGCGGCGACATGGAAGCGATCCAGATCGTCGGCAAGACGCCGGTCCCAGAGGCCGACCCAAGAGCGCGCGGCGTGGCGCTGGTGGTGAAGCCCTAGAGGCCGCTGATCTCCGCGACCACCTTCAGCGCCGCCTCGCGCGGGTCGTTCGCCGCGGTGATCGGGCGGCCGCAGACCAGGTGGCTGGCGCCAGCGCGGATGGCGTCGGCGGGCGTGGCGGCGCGGGCCTGGTCGTTCTTGGCCGACCAGTCGGGGCGCACGCCGGGGGTGACGATCAGGAAGTCAGGACCGGCGATCTCACGGGCCATGGCGGCTTCGTGCGGCGAGGAGACGATGCCGTCGACACCGCAGTCGATCGCCTGGCGCACCCGGCGCTCGACCAGGTCGCGAGCGTTGAAGCTGTAGCCCATATCGACGAGGTCGGCGTCGGTCAGGCTGGTCAGTACGGTCACCGCCAGGATCTTCAGCGAGGATTCGCCGCGCGCCTTCACCGCCGCTTTCATCACCTGCGGCTCGGCGTGGACCGTCAGCAGGTCGCAGCCGCTCTGCGCCAGCACCCGGGCCGAGCGCTCGACCGTCGCGCCGATGTCGTGCAGCTTCCAATCCAGGAAGATCGACTTGCCCGAGGCCTTCAGCTCATGCGCCAGGCTCATGCCGTCGCTGGCCAGCAGCTCCAGGCCGATCTTGTAGAACGACACCGCGTCGCCCAGCTGATCGACCATGGCTCGGGCGTCGTCGACGGTGGGCAGGTCCAGCGGAACGATCAGGCGCGGATCGGCGGTCATGTCTTTGCCCCCAGGGGTTGGCGCGCGTCATCGTCCGCCCTAGGAAGGGCGAAGTTTCCGGCGCGATCAAAAGGTAAGGACGTCGAATGACCGAGGCCAAACTCGCCGTCAACTTCTTCGTCGCGCTGTTCGCCCTGATCGACCCGATCGGCAACGTGCCGCTGTTCGCCGCCGCCACCCTGGGCGCGGCCGCCGCGGGCCGGCGGATGGTCGCCGTCTATATCGGCCTGTTCGTCGCCGCCTTCCTGATCTTCTTCTATTTCACCGGCGTGGGCCTGCTGGCCTTCTTCGGCATCTCGATGCCGGCCTTCCGCATCGCCGGCGGCGTCATCCTGTTCATCCTGGGCCTGGACATGCTGCGCGACGACTTCACCACCATGTTCGCCGACGCGGCCGAGGGCATTGAGGGCCAGTCGGCGCGGGTCTACGCCCAGAAGCGCTTCGAGCGCCTGATCGTGCCGTTCGCCATGCCGCTGCTGATCGGGCCAGGCGCGATCTCGACGGTGATCATCTATGCCGCCGAGGCCAAGCCCTTCGGCTGGGCCGGCGTGGGCCTGGGCGTGGCGGTGATCTCGGCGGTGTCGCTGGTGATGGTGGCGGTGTTCTGGGCCTCGCCGCTGATCAGCAAGATGCTGGGCCGGATCGGCATGAGCATCGTGGTGCGGGTGCTGGGTTTGATCCTCTGCGCCCTGGCGGTGCAGTTCGTGCTGATCGGCGTCGGCGACGCCACGCGCGGCTTGGTCCGTCAGGACGCCAAGGCCCCCTACGCGGAGACGAAATAGCATGCCCTCTCCTGCGCACGACGCGGATGTCATCATCGCCGGCGCCGGCATGGCCGGCTCGACCCTGGCCCTGGCTCTGGCCTCGGGCGGCCTGAAGCCGCTGCTGGTCGATCCCCAGCCGTTCGAGGCCCAGCTGGCCCCGACCTTCGACGGGCGGTCCTCGGCGATCGCCTATTCCAGCTTCCGCCAGTGGCGCACGATCGGCGCGGGCGAGGCGCTCAGCGTCCACGCCCAGCGTATCGAGCAGATCCTGGTCACCGACGGCCGCACGCCGGGCGCTGCGGCCCGCAAGGCTTCGCCGGCGTTCCTGCGCTTCGACTCGAGCGAGATCTCCGGCCGCATCGACGGCGAGCCGCTGGGCTATCTGATCGAGAACCGCCAGATCCGCGCGGCGCTGTCGCAGGCGGTGGTCGACAAGGGCATCCCCGTCATCGCCCCGATGGCCGCCAAGGCCCTGACGGTCGAGCCCGGGGCCGCCAAGCTCACCCTGTCCGACGGCCGGGTGCTGTCGGCCCCCCTGGCGGTCAGCGCCGAGGGGCGGGGCTCGGTCCTGCGCAGGGCGGCCGGCATCGGCGAGATCGGCTGGGGCTATGGCCAGAGCGGCGTGGTGGCCACGGTGCGGATGGAGAAGCCCCACGAGGGCGTCGCCCACGAATATTTCCTGCCCAGCGGCCCGTTCGCCATCCTGCCGCTGACCGACAATCGCGCCAGCCTGGTCTGGACGGAAAGCACCGCCCGCGGTGAGGCGCTGCGCAACGCCTCCAAGGAGGCCTTCCACGCCCACCTGATGCGGCGGTTCGGCGACTTCCTGGGGCAGGTGACGATCGAGGGGCCGACCTTCGTCTATCCGCTGTCCCTGTCCCTGGCCGAGCGCATGGTCGCCCCGCGCCTGGCGCTGATCGGCGACGCCGCGCACGGGGTGCACCCGATCGCCGGACAGGGCCTGAACCTGGGCTTGAAGGACGCGGCCGCCCTGGCCGAGGTGCTGGTCGAGGCCGTGCGCAACGGCGAGGACATCGGCGCCGAAGCGGTGCTGGAGCGCTACGCCCGCTGGCGGCGGTTCGACACGGTCAGCAACGCCGTGGCCTTCGACGCCTTCGTGCGGGTGTTCTCGAACGACAATCCGCTGATGCGGGTCGTGCGGGGTGCGGGCTTGGCGGTGGTCAACCAGATCGCGCCAGCGCGGCGGTTCTTCATGCACGAGGCTGGCGGCGGGGTGGGGGACCTGCCGAAGCTGCTGCGGGGGGTCAGCCTTTAAAG
>JAEXJH010000016.1 GCA_023445955.1 Pseudomonadota bacterium | reverse complement strand
CGCGCCATCGCTGCTCCGCCTCCTGAAACGCTTCCACCGAGGATCCATGGAAATCGGTATCGACAGCTTCGCGGCCATCCTTCCGGACCCCGGCACGGGCGCCTTGCCCGCGGCGGGCGACCGCATGGCCCCGCTGCTGCAGGAGGTCGAGCTCGCCGCCCGGGTTGGGCTCGATGTCTTCGGCGTCGGCGAGCACCATCGCGCCGAGTTCCTGGATTCCGCCCCGGCGGTCATCCTGGCCGCCGCCGCCGCGCGCACCCAGAGGATCCGCCTGACCAGCGCGGTGACGGTCCTGAGCGCCGCCGATCCGGTGCGGGTGTTCCAGGAATTTTCCACCGTCGACCTGATCTCCCAGGGGCGGGCCGAACTCGTCGTCGGGCGCGGGTCGTTCGGCGAGGCCTTCCCGCTGTTTGGCCTGGACACGCGGGCCTATGACGACCTGTTCGCCGAGAAGCTGGACCTGCTGCTGGCGCTGCGCGAGACCACCCATCCGACCTGGGAGGGGCGCTTTCGCCCGGCGTTGACGGGGCAGGGGGTGTTTCCCCGCCCGCACCAGATCCGCCTGCCGGTCTGGCTGGGCGTGGGCGGCACGCCGGAGTCGTTCGTCCGCGCGGGCCTTCTGGGCCTGCCGCTGATGGTGGCGATCATCGGCGGCGGGTTCAGCCGTTTCCGTCCGCTGATCGACCTCTACCGCGAGGCCGGGCGACGCGCGGGGCACGATCCCGAGACGCTGAAGGTCGGGGTCCACGCCATGGGCTTCGTCGGCGAGACCGACGCGGCGGCGGGGAACGCCTTCTTCCCCGGCTGGGCGCATCTGACCGCGACGGTCGGGCGCGAGCGTGGCTGGTCGCCGCCGACGCGCGCGCAGTTCGACGTCATGGCCGGGCCGGAGGGCGCCTTCCTGGTCGGCGCGCCCGACACCGTCGCGGCCAAGATGCTGCAAGCCGACCGGGACCTGGGCGGGATCGCGCGGATCACCTTCCAGATGAGCACCGCCTCGCTCGAGACCGCGGCCATGAAGCGGTCGATCGCGCTTCTGGGCGAGCAGGTCGCGCCCATCGTCCGCGCCGCGCGCCTGTCAGCCCAAACCTAGGAAACCGACATGATTGAAATGATTATCGACCAGCGCCGTCGAAGCCTCGGCGGCGCGTTCGAGGTCGGCCGCGTCCTGCCGTTCGCCAAGCGGCGCATGGTCGGCCCGTTCATCTTCTTCGACCATATCGGGCCGGTCGAGTTCGCCGCCGGCGTCGATCGCAGCGCCGACGTGCGCCCGCATCCACACATCGGCCTCTCGACCGTCACCTACCTGTTCTCGGGCGAGGTGACGCACCGCGACAGCCTGGGCTACGCCCAGCCGATCCGGCCCCAGGAGGTCAACTGGATGACCGCCGGCAGCGGCATCACCCACAGCGAGCGCCTGGAAAAGGCGCGCGCCGTCGGCGACCGCCTGCACGGCATCCAGGCCTGGGTCGCCTTGCCCGCGGAATACGAGGAGACCGCGCCGGCCTTCACGCACTATGCGGGCGAGGATCTTCCGACGTGGGAAGCCGCCGGGCTGCGCGGCCATCTCATCGCCGGCGGCGCCTACGGCCTGACCTCGCGGGCGCGGACGCACTCGCCGCTGTTCTACGCCCATCTCGAGCTGGAGGCCGGCGCGGTCGCCGAGATCCCGGCCGGTCACAGCGAGCGGGCGATCTATGTCGCCACGGGCGCGGTCGAGGTGGGAGACCAGACCGTTTCGGGCGGCCAGATGGCCGTCGTGACCCCGGCCGCCTCGTCGATGCGCGCCGTTCAGCCGTCCACGGTGATGGTGCTGGGCGGAGAGCCGGTCGGCGAGCGGTTCCTCTACTGGAACTTCGTCTCGTCCAACCCCGAGCGCCTGCGACAGGCGGGCGAGGACTGGAAGGCGGGCCGCATGAAGCTGCCGGACGGCGACGACCAGGAGTTCACGCCCTTGCCCGACGACGCGCGGATTTCGGGTCCGGCGATGTCGCGAGCCGCGCCATGACCGCGCAGGACCAAGGCGGGGCGGCCGCCGGCGATGCGGGGCTGCTGCACGCCAATCTCGAGCGCGTATTCGGCGAACGCGACGGCGCCCGCCGTCTGGCGGCGATCCAGTCGCTCTACGCCGAGGACGCCACGCTGTTCGAGCCCGGCGCCGCGGCGACCGGCCATGCGGCCATAAACCAGGCCGTGGAGGCGCTGCTGGCGAGCCTGCCGCCGTCCTTCGCCTTCGTCGCGATCGGCCCGGCCCTGGCCCATCACGGATGCGGGCGGCTGCGCTGGGCCTCGGGCCCGGCCGGCGGTCCAACCGCCGTGACCGGAACCGATGTCGCCCGCTTCGCGAACGGCCGGATCCAGACCCTTCATGTCTTCCTCGACCCCGTCGGCGCCTGAGGCGTCCAAGTCCTCCGATCAAGGAACATAAGAGAATGTCAGTCGATCGTTTTCCCGTCGGACTGGAGATGGACGTCACCTATCCGGCGTTTCGCGTCAGCCTGACGCTGCTGTCGGAGACGCAGCTGCAGTTCGAGATCAAGCAAGGCCCGTTCACGCGAACCGAGCGCGTGGCCATCGAGGTCGCCGCGCTGGGCAATGGCCTCTTCGCCGTCAGCTGGCAGGAGAAGGACGGCGCCACGGTCACCAACGTCCAGGACTATGATCGAGGCCTGGTCCACTCGTTCGCCACGCTGCCCGATGGCCAGTTCCTGCGCATGATGGGGCCGATGAAGATCACGCGTCCGGCGGAACAGCCCTTCGACCATCATCCCGGGCGTAACAAGGCGCTGGTGCTCGAGGCGATGACGGCGCTGTTCCAGCGTCATGACGCCTCGGCCGTGGAGCGCCTCTATGCGCCGGACTACGTCCAGCACAATCCCCATATCCCGCAGGGGCGCGAGGCCCTGCGGGCGCTGGTCGCGGCCCTGTCGCCGGATGTCTATTACGAGCCGGGCCTGATGGTCGCCGAGGGCGATCTGGTCGCCATCCACGGCCGCATCCGCGGCTGGGCGGACAAGCCGCAGGTGGTGGTCGATCTCTTCCGGATCGAGGACGGCCGCCTGGCCGAGCACTGGGACGTGTTGCAGGACGAGGTCCAGGGCCCCCCCGGCGGCGTCGCGATGTTCGATCCCCAGGAGGCCTAGGGTCTAGAGGCCCTCCAGGATCTTGCGCAGATCCAGCGCCTTGGCGGTGACCAACGCCCGTGCGTCGCTCCATTCGCGGCGACCTTGCGTGGCCACGACCAGGCGATCGCCGTAGTCGGCCAGCTCCCTCGCCGCGGTGACCTCGGCGGGGGTGACCGTCGCTTTGGCCCGGCGATAGGACAGGTCGATGGCCAGGCAGCGCAAGGCCAGCGCCGTCGCCTTCAGGCCGTTGGGCATGCCCGGGGTGCTGAACGTCTTTTCCGCGTCTGGCGGCAGGTTCTCGAAATGCGCGTTCAGGCTCGTCAGGCGCGGGCAGATCGCCTGGGTCTTGGCGGGCGCGACCTTGGTGAGATAGGCGTCGCTCTGATCGATCAGGAACGCGTAGACGATGGCGTCGCG
>JAEXJH010000015.1 GCA_023445955.1 Pseudomonadota bacterium | reverse complement strand
GGCGCAAGGCCCGCCCCGCCCACTTGGCCGAAGGTGGCAGCTGCGGCTCGACCTCGCGCGGGATCAGGGCGTCGGCCCGGACCAGGGCCCAGCCCGCGCCGGTCAGGCGCCAGAAGGCGGACAGGTTGGTCACAGCCTTAGAGCGCCCAGCCCTGGTGCAGGGCCGCGACGCCGCCGGTGAAGTTGGTGAAGGTCACCCGCTTGAAGCCGGCGTTTTCCATCATGCCGGCGAAGGTGCGCTGGTCGGGGAAGCGGCGGATGCTTTCGACCAGGTATTGATAGGCGTCGCGGTCCTTGGCGACCCACTCGCCGACCTGCGGAATGACCTTGAAGCTGTAGGCGTCGTACGCCTTGGCCAGGGCCTCGGTCACCGGACGCGAGAACTCCAGGCACAGGAAGCGGCCGCCCGGCTTCAAGACGCGGCGCGCCTCGCGCAGGGCCGCGTCGATGTCGGTGACGTTGCGGATGCCGAAGCTAATCACATAGGCGTTGGCGTAGTTGTCGGGCAGCGGCAGGCGCTGGGCGTCGCCGACGGTCCAGGTGATCTCCGGCTCGCCGCCGCGCTCGATGCCGGCCATGATCATCTCGGCATTGTAGTCGACGATGTTGATCGTCGCGTCCGGACCGCCGCGACGCTCCTGCGCGCTGCGGGCCATCTTGGCGAAGCGGCGGGCCATGTCGCCGGTGCCGCCGGCGCAGTCGATGATCACCTCGCCCGGCTGCGGGTTCAGGCGCGCGGCCACGGCGTCCTTCCAGAGCCGGTGCACGCCGCCGCTCATCAGGTCGTTCATGATGTCGTAGTTCTTGGCCACGCGGTCGAAGACCCCGCGCACCATCCCCGCCTTCAGCGAGGCGTCGACATCCTTGAAACCGAAGCTGGCGGAGGAGTTGCTCATGACGTCTTTGGGCCGCGCTCTCTATATGACAAACCGCTCTTAGCCCGCGTCTTCCGCCGAAGGAACACCCTTGCCCGAATTGCCCGAAGTCGAGACCGTCCGCCGGGGCCTGGAACCTGTTCTGTCGGGCGCCCGCTTGACCCGCGTCCGCGCCAACCGCCCCGACCTGCGCTTCCCGCTGCCCGACGGCTTCGTCCAGCGGCTGACCGGCGCGAAGATCCTGCGCCTGGACCGCCGCGCCAAATATATCCTGGCCCCGCTGGATCGCGGCGACACCCTGGTGATGCATTTGGGCATGACCGGACGCTTCGAGATCGCCGCGCCGGAGGGAACCGTGCGTCCCGGCGACTTCGCCCGCGAGGTCACGCCCGACGACAAGCACGCCCACGTGGTCTTCGAGACCGAGGATGGCGCGACCGTTACCTATTACGACCCGCGCCGGTTCGGCTTCATGGACCTGATCCCGACCGACGCCGTCAGCCGCCACCCCTGGTTCGCGACCATGGGCCCCGAGCCGCTGGGCGATGGCTTCGACGCGAGCACGCTCGAAAAAGCCTTCGCCAACCGCAAGCAGGGGCCCAAGACCCTGCTGCTGGACCAGAAGACCGTCGCGGGCCTGGGCAATATCTATGTGTGCGAGGCCCTGCACCGGTCGCACATCTCGCCGTTCAAGCCCTCCGGCGGCATCGCCAAGAAGCGGCTTGGCCCGCTGACCACGGCGATCAAGGCAGTCCTGGCCGAGGCGGTCGAGGTCGGTGGCTCGACCTTGAAGGACTTCGCCGCCGCCGACGGCGCGCTGGGCTATTTCCAGCACCGCTTCCGCGTCTATGACCGCGAGGGCGAGTCTTGCCCGACGCCGGGCTGCAAGGGCGTCATCGCCCGCGAGGTCCAGGCTGGCCGCTCGACCTTCTTCTGCCCCATCTGCCAGGTCTGAGGCGCCGCCCTCGGATCGGGGACCATGACGCCGAATAAAGGTGACGCGCCCGCCGACGCTCCGGAATATCCCTCACGCATGTGAGAGTGAGGGGCGCGGCTTGGAAGCGAGTGCGAGTGAAGCGGCGACGCCGCCGGTGAAGAGCAAGACGCGGATCCAGGCGCTGGACCTGATCCGCGGCCTGGCCATCCTGGGCATCCTGGCGGTCAATGCCGACGGCTTCGCCGCCCCGATGTCGGCCTCGCTGAAGCCCGAGACCTGGCCGTTCCCGAACGAAGGCTGGACGGCGATCGCGTTCTGGATCGTCCAGGCCTTCTTCCACGAGAAGTTCGTCACCCTGTTTTCGATGCTGTTCGGGGTGTCGCTGTTCCTGGTCGGCGGCGAGCGCACCGACAAGGCGCGGGGTAGGGTGCTATGGCGACGTCTGGCGGTGCTTTTCGGCCTGGCCATGATCCACGGCTTTCTCATCTGGTGGGGCGACATCCTGTGGCTCTATGCGGTCACCGGCGTGCTGATGCTGTTCTGCCGCTCGTGGAAGCCGCGGACCCTGATGGTCGTGGGCCTCAGCCTCTTCACGATCATGGCCGCGCGCCACATCGAGGTCGACGCCCTGCCGTTCGCCTCGCCCCAGGCCCGCGCCGAGGCGGCCGCCCACCACGTCCAGAGCCCGGAGGTTCTGGCCAAGCGCAAGGCCAGGGCCGCCGCCGACATCGTCGAGGGCAAGAGTTCCTTCGCCAGCGCGGCGGCCCTGAACGTGCGGGAATACCAGCGCCTGACCTCGGGCTGGCCCTACCAGATCCCCGCCACCCTGGGCCTGATGATGATCGGCCTGTCGTTGTTCAAGTCCGGCTATCTGGCCGGCCGCTCCAGCACGCGCCGCTACGCGGTGGTGATCACCGTCGGCGCCGTGTTCCTGGTGGTGGTCGCCTGGCTGGCCTGGATGAAGAATGTCCTGGCCACGCCGATCCCCAATGGCGACGTGTTGGAGAGCTTCCTGACCCCGACCATTTCGCTGGCCTATGCCGGGGCGCTGATCCTGCTGCTGCGGGCGGGCGCGTCGAGGCTGCTGGCGCCGATGGCGGCGGCCGGGCGCATGGCCTTCACCAACTACCTGACCCAGTCGCTGATCATGACCAGCATCTTCTATGGCGGTCGCGGCGGGCTGATGGGTCAGGTCGACCGGCCGGCCCTGTGGGCGATCGTCATCGCCATCTGGGCGCTGCAGCTGATCTGGTCGCCCTGGTGGCTGAAGCGGTTCGAGATGGGACCGTTCGAGTGGATCTGGCGCTGTCTGACGATGGGCCGCCGGTTGCCGATCCGGAAACCCACCGTCTAGAGCCCGTCAGAGCAGCTTCGACAGCAGGACGTAGAGCCCGCCGGCCAGCATGATCGAGACCGGCAGGGTCAGCACCCAGGCCATCAGCAGGTTGCGCAGGGTCGACATCTGCAAGCCCGAGCCGTTGCCGACCATGGTCCCGGCCACGCCCGAGCTCAGCACGTGGGTGGTCGAGACCGGCAGGCCGAAGCTGTCGGCGGCGAAGATGGTGCCCATGGCCACCAGCTCGGCCGAGGCGCCTTGCGCGTAGGTCAGGTGCGACTTGCCGATCTTCTCGCCGACGGTGATGACGATCCGCTTCCAGCCGATCATGGTGCCCAGGCCCAGCGCGAGGGCCACGGCGATCTTCACCCAGGTCGGGATGAAGCGCGTGCCCTTGTCGAGATTGCCGCGATAGGTGTCGAGCGCCTTCTTGTCGGCGGCGGCGAAGGCCATCGACGGCTCCTTGGTGAGGCGCTTGGCGCCTTCCGAAGCCAGGTACATGTCGTTGCGGACGCCCTTGACCGAGGCGACCGGGATCTTGGCCAGCGAGCCGTACTCCTGGACCTGGGCGTCTATGTCGCCGACCAGCACGGCCAGGGCCGGGGCGGTGTCGGGCGCGACCGACTTCTCGGCGATGTAGCGGGTGACGGCCGCGCGCGGGTCGGCCGGGGCCGTTCCGCCCTTGGCGACCAGGATCTGGCCGGCGGCGATCGAGCTGGCGTGGAACTCCGAGACATAGGCCTGGGGCACCGCGCGGTTCAGGGCGTAGGCCGTCGGCACCGTGCCGATCAGGATCAGCATGATCAGGCCCATGCCCTTTTGGCCGTCGTTCGAGCCGTGGGCGAACGAGACGCCGGTGCAGGTGAAGATCAAGAGGCCGCGGATCCACCACGGCGGGGCGATGCCGGGCTTGGGCTCTTCATAGAGCGCCTTGTTGCGGACCAGCACCTTCATGGCCAGCAGCAGCAGGAGGGCGGCGCCGAAGCCGATCAGCGGCGAGACCAGCAGGGCCTTGCCGATGTCGGTGGCCTTGGTCCAGTCGACGCCGGCCGTGCCGCTGCGCCCGTGCATGATGGCGTTGGCCACGCCCACCCCGATGATCGAGCCGATCAGGGTGTGGGAGCTGGACGACGGGATGCCGAAATACCAGGTGGCCAGGTTCCAGATCACCGCCGCCAGCAGCAGCGCGAACACCATGGCGTAGCCGGCGCTGGAGCCGACCTGCAGGATCAGCTCGACGGGCAGCAGCGAGACGATGCCGAAGGCCACGACGCCCGTCGACAGCAGCACGCCCAGGAAGTTGAAGAAGCCCGACCAGACCACGGCCACATTGGCCGGCAGCGAGTTGGTGTAGATCACCGTGGCCACGGCGTTGGCGGTGTCGTGAAAGCCGTTCACGAACTCGAAGCCCAGCGCGATCAGCAGCGCCAGGAACAGCAGGGCGAACGGCAGGAAGGCGGTGATCCCCACGCCAGCGGCCTGGGCGTCGGAATAGACGCTCCACGCCACATAGCCGAGCGTCACCACGATGGTGGCGCCCATCCCCAGCCTGCCGGCGACACCGAGCCCCTTGTCCAGATCGGGGCGCGCAGCCGGACTCGGCTGAATGGATACGTCGGTCATGTACGCGTGCGCCCCTGGAATTTAAGCATCGGTCTCCTAGCACGCTTAGGCGGCCGGCGTGTCACTTCCGTGAAGCTCTTGCCGGGGGCTCCCCCAGGGACTCCCCAAGGCCGGTAGCCGCTCTATAAAGGCCATGCTCAAGCAGGAGACCTTGATGGCCGAGTACCAGACCCTGATCGTCGAAGCGCCCGAGAGCGCGCCCGGCGTGACCCTGATCCGCCTGAACCGGCCCGAAGCCCTGAACGCGCTGAACACTGCCCTGCTGGCGGATCTGGCCCAGGCGCTGGCGGCGGCGGAGGCCGACGACGGCGTGGGCTGCATCGTGCTGACCGGCTCGGCCAAGGCCTTCGCGGCCGGCGCCGACATCAAGGAGATGTCGGACAAGAGCTACGCCCAGATGTTCAAGGCCGACTTCTTCACCGCCGGCGCGCGGGCGATCGAGCAGTGCCGCAAGCCGATCATCGCCGCCGTCGCCGGCTACGCCCTGGGCGGCGGCTGCGAGCTGGCCATGATGTGCGACTTCATCCTGGCGGCCGACACCGCCAAGTTCGGCCAGCCCGAAATCAACCTCGGCGTCGCGCCCGGCATCGGCGGCACCCAGCGCCTGACCCGCTTCGTCGGCAAGTCCAAGGCCATGGACATGATCCTGACCGGCCGGATGATGGGCGCCGAGGAAGCCGAGCGCTCGGGCCTGGTGTCGCGGATCTTCCCCGCCGACACCCTGATCGCCGAGGTCCTGGCCATCGCCGCCAAGATCGCGGGCCAGTCGCCGCTGGCCGTGGCCATGAACAAGGAACTGGTCGAGGCCGCCTACGAGACGACCTTGACGACGGGTGTCGCCCTGGAGCGCCGCCTGTTCCACTCGCTGTTCGCATTCGAAGATCAGAAGGAAGGCATGGCGGCCTTCGTCGAGAAGCGCAAACCGGCATTCCGGGGCGAGTAATCGATTGCGCCAAAATGGCCCGCAGGATTCATGCCTGTGGACCGTTGACCCCGGCCAGCGCTTCCCGTATATCCGCGCGCTCTGTTTTCCCTGCTTCGCGGTCGCCGCGTGGCTGTCCGTTTGAAGGTCCGACCTAATGGCCAATAATCCCGGCGCCAAGAAAGCGATCCGCAAGATCGCCCGCCGCACTGAAGTCAACACCGCTCGTCGCTCGCGCGTGCGCACCTTCCTGCGCAAGTTCGAAGACGCCATCGCCAAGGGCGATGTGGCCGTCGCCAAGACCGCTTTCGTGGAAGCTCAATCGGAGCTGATGCGCGCGGTTTCGAAGGGCGTGGTTCACCCCAATACGGGCTCGCGCAAAGTGTCGCGCCTGGCCGCCCGTCTGAAGAAGCTGGATAAGGCCGCCGCCTAGTCCATCTTCTGGACGAACGGTGTTCGTCCAACGATTACAAGTATTTACAAAAGCCGATCAGGTCCGCCTGGTCGGCTTTTGCTTTGAATCCAAGGCTCTATTCCTGCCGTTGCAATCTGTGATCTGAGGAGCTGGCTTGGCTATTCCCTTGCCGGGCGAAGGGCTCTCGCGAGTCAACAGAAATATCCGAACTCGGACGCAAGTTTTCCGTTTGACCGGCCCCCGCCGGTGGCTAGTTTAAGCGTCTCAGCGCTTCTCCAGTCTTGGAAAAAACAAGGCGGCGGCGGACCCAACGTGTTCGCCGGGTAAGAACCTGTGTGCGCTGAGCGAACCGGCCGTACGCCATGGGGGGCGGGCGGCAGGAATGGTAGCGGCGGTTGTTTTTGTGCGAGGCGGTGGACGAATGACGATGAAGGGCGGGGTGGCCAGCCAGGACTTCTCGACGGCGATCGCGGCGGCTGTAGAGCCGGCGGCGATGGTGTGGTCGAAGGTTTGCGTGGCGATGAAACGCGAGCTGGGCGACGCGGCCTTCGGGTCATGGATCGCGCCGGCGATGCTGCGTGAGGCCGCGACCGGAGACGTCGTCCTGGTCACGTCGACGGGCATCGCCCGCGACTGGATCCGTCGCAGCGCTTGGCGTCGCATCGGCGAGCTGTGGGCCGCCAACGACCCGACCGGTCGTCGCATCGACCTGAAGTCGCGCCTGGAATTCGAAGCCTCGCTGGCCGGCAATGGCGGCGCCTATGTCGAGGCCGCCCCCAAGGCCATGGCCGCCGAACCCATCGAGATCGTCCTGCCCGTGTCCACCGACGCGCCGGCCGTCATGGCCCCGAGCGCGAAGTCGCCCCGCACTCAGGGCCTGCAGGAACGCTTCACCTTCGAGACCTTCGTCCCGGGTCCGGCCAACGAGTTCGCCCACGCCGTGGCGCGCCGGATCGCCAACTGGGCCGACGGTCACTTCAATCCCGTGCTGTTCCACGGCCCCTACGGCTTCGGCAAGACCCACCTGCTGAACGCCCTGGCCTGGGAAGCCATGCGCAATGCGCCGGAAAAGCGCGTGGTCTACCTGACCGCCGAGCGCTTCCTGTCGACCTTCGTGCGCGCCGTGATGGATCGCCAGACGGCGGCCTTCAAGGAAGAGCTGCGCGCGGCCGACCTCTTGATCATCGACGACGTCCACTTCATCGCCGGCAAGCAGTCGACCCAGGAAGAGCTGTTCCACACGCTCACCGCCCTGGTCGAGGAAGGCCGCCGCGTCGTGTTCTCGTCGGACCGTCCGCCGTCGGCCATGACCGAGATGGACGCCCACCTGCGTTCGCACCTGTCGGCGGGCCTGGTCTGCGGCCTCGAGCCGGCCGACCGCTCGCTGCGCCTGGGCATCCTGGAGCGTAAGATCCAGACCCTGGCCGTGGCCCACGGCTTCGAGCCGACCATGCGTCCGGACGTGCTGCAGTTCCTGGCCGACCGCTTCACCGACAGCGTCCGCGAGCTGGAAGGCGCGCTGAACACCCTGTCGGCCCGCGCCGGCGAAGGCCTGTCGCGCATGACCCTGGACGAGGTGCAGGCGATCCTGCGTCCGCATCTGCGGTCGGGCGAGAAGCGCATCACCATCGACGACATCCAGAAGGCGACGTCCGAGCACTACGGCATGAAGCAGGCCGACCTGCTCAGCGAGCGCCGCAACCGCGCCGTGGCCCGTCCGCGCCAGGCCGCCATGTGGCTGGCCAAGCAGCTGACCACCCGTTCGCTGCCGGATATCGGTCGTCGCTTCGGCGGTCGCGACCACACCACCGTCCTGCACGCCGTGCGCCGCATCGAGGCCCTGCGCGCCGAGGACAGCGCCCTGAACCACGACCTGGAAGTCATCACCCGCAAGCTGCGCGGCTGATTTCGGTCCCAGGACTGACGGTTTCGAGAAGGCCGCTCCGCTAGGGGCGGCCTTTTTCGTGCGTGGCGTCATAAATAGACAGTTGAAATTCGACACCATGGTGTCAGTATTTCGCCATGACCGACGATCCGCTGCGCTACACGGCTCGGGATCTCGCCGCCCTGTGCGACATCTCCGAGCGCACCGTCCGATACTACGTGGCCGAGGGGCTGTTGCCGCCGCCGGCCGCGCGGGGGCGGGGGGCCAATTTCGATGACGGGCATCTGACGCGGCTGCGGCTGATCCGGGCCATGCAGCAGGCGGGCAACGACCTCGACACCATTCGCGACTACCTCGCCGAACTGGAAGCCGAGTTGGCCGGGCGACCGTCGGGTTTCGAGAGCGCCCTGGCGGTGTGGAGCGGCCGAACCGAGCGGCTCGAGATGGCGGAGCGCTTCCAGGCGCGCTGGAACGTGCCCCAGCCGGTGCACCGCTACCGCATCGCGGCGGGCGTGGAGGTGCTGATCTCTGGCGCCGGCGGCCCACCGCAAAGCCGGCTGCAGGCGGCGTTGAAGGCCTTTCGCGAGGCGCTGGAGGACGAGGACGCCTAGCGCGCTCTGCGAAGCGTCAGGTTGATCCTTCCGCCGCCGGGCACCAGGCCCGACGAGCCGGCCTGGATCCGGTCGACGCCGTGGAAGGCCAGCCGCGCGGGGCCGGAGAGGCGGCAGACGTCGCCGGAGGAGAGCTTCAGGCTCCGTGTCGGGTCCTTTCGGTTCGTCCCGCCGATCCGGAACACCGCCGTGTCGCCCAGCGAGATCGACAGCACCGGAAAGGCCGGGTCGGCTTCATCGCGATCCTGGTGCAGGCCCATGCGGGCGTCGCCGCGATAGAGATTGATCAGGCACGAGTCCGGCGGGGTGTCCGGATCACCCAGCGCCTTCCAGAGATCGAGCAGTGCGGCCGGCATGGCCGGCCAAGGCTGGTCCGTGGCCGGATGGCGTTCGGCGTAGCGGTATCCGCTGGCGTCGCTGGTCCAGCCCAGCGGTCCGAAGGCGGTCATGCCCACGCTCATCGCCTTGCCGTAGGC
>JAEXJH010000014.1 GCA_023445955.1 Pseudomonadota bacterium | reverse complement strand
CGCTTGGGAACCGCATCGACGAAGGTCTTGCCGTCCGGAAAGATCCGCCGCGTCTGAACCTGATGGAACAGCTCCTGGTAGGTGTCCGCCGGCGTTGGGATCTTCGCGGCTTCCTGGGCCTGAACCGTCGAGGCCAGGGCTAGGGCGACCAGGGGCGCGGCGATCGGACGGAACATGGACTGACCTCTTCGGAACGGACCTTGGGATAATTCGCCACCGCCGGCCAGGGTCCGCGCGAGCGAACACGCGGCTCCCGCTCTTGTTCCAAGAAACCTCATTTAACGCGTGGAATTCATAAGGAAAACACGGCCGGAACCGACCTCGCCGGCGCATCGTTGCTCAGGCCTCGGGGAACAGGAAAGAGACCCATGACCCAACGCACGCTCTCGATCGCCCTGACCGGCGCGGTATCCGCCCTCGCCCTGATGGCGACCGCCTGCTCGCCCAAGCACGACGAAGCCAAGACCGCCGGCGACACGCCCGCCGCCGCCAGCCAGACCACCGAGTCCGGCAAGCCCGACGCCGACATGCAGGCTGTGCTGGACAAGCTGGCCTCGCTGGGCGGCAAGCCGATCGAGACCCTGTCGCCCACCGACGCGCGCCTGCAGCCGACGCCGGCCGACGCGGTCAAGGCGATCATGACCGAGAAGGGTATCGCTCCCGACGCCACGGTCACGACCAAGGACATCATGTACGCCGGCGGCGCCGGTCCGCAGAAGGCCCGCGTCTACACCCCCGCCGGCGCCGGGGTGCACACGCCGGTGGTGCTCTACATCCATGGCGGCGGCTGGGTGATCGCCGACCTCGACACCTATGACGGCGGCGCGCGCTCGCTGGCCAAGGAGAGCGGCGCGATCGTCGTCTCGATCGAGTACCGCCACGCGCCGGAAGCCAAGTTCCCGGCCGCCCACGACGACGCCATCGCCGCCTACAAGTGGCTGCTGGCCAACGCCAAGACGATCGGCGGCGACCCGACCCGCATCGCGGTGGCGGGCGAGAGCGCCGGCGGCAACATGGCGGTCAATGTCGCCATCGCCGCCCGCGACCAGAAGCTGCAGGCGCCCAAGGCCGTCATCGCCGTCTACCCGGTGGCCGACAGCAACATGGCCACCGGCTCGAAGACGGCCAAGGCGACCGCCAAGCCGCTGAACACGCCGATGCTGGCCTGGTTCTTCACCAACACCCTGGCCAATCCGGCTCAGGCGACCGATCCGCGCCTGAACCTGGTCGGCGCCAAGCTGGAAGGCCTGCCGCCGACCACGATCATCCTGGCCGAGATCGACCCGCTGCGCGACGACGGCGCCAACCTCGCCGACAAACTGCGCGCCGCCGGCGTCCAGACCGACCTGAAGGAATATCAGGGCGTGACCCACGAGTTCTTCGGGATGGGTCCGGTCGTAGCCGACGCCAAGGACGCAGAGGCCTATGCCGGCTCGAAACTGAAGACCGCCCTAGGCCTGTAAGGTCATCGCGCGCCCGCCGACTTGGGCTGAATTGTTCAAACGGCGGGCGTCGCACACGCCTTAAGCCGGACTCATGAACCGGCGTTCGCCCATCCTCTCGCCCTCTGCCTGTCCCCGCGCTACAGCTAGGCCAGCGAGGGCGACGGCATGAGTCATCCCGGGATCGATAGCCTGCAGCCGCACGAGCGGCCGATGTTCCCCGGCTCGCCGGCGACGCCCGATTTCTCGCGTCGTGTCCGCATCGCCTATGGCTGCGTCGGGGTGCTGCTGGCCTTCACCAGCGCCATGGGCACGGCCCTGATCACGGTCAACCTGCCCAGCATCCAGGGCGCGTTGGGACTGGACCCGGCCCAGGCCTCTGGGCTGCCGACGGCCTATGTCATGACCTCGGTCTCGATGAACCTGATCCTGGTCAAGTTCCGCCAGCAGTACGGCCTGCGCCTGTTCGTGCAGCTGGCGCTGGGGACCTATCTGGCGGCGGTCGTCGCCCACCTGTTCGTCAACGACTTCGCCTCGGCCCTGGTCGTCCGCGCCGCCAGCGGCGTCGCCGCCGCGCCCCTGACCACCCTGGGCGTCTTCTACCTGCTGCAGGCCTTCCCCCAGCCCAAGCGATTGTCGGCCTTCGTGCTGGCCTTCGGCCTGCCGCTGGTCGCCACGCCCCTGGCGCGCTGCTTCTCGCCCGACCTGCTGGAGTTGGGCCAGTGGCGCACGCTCTACCTGATCGAGCTGGCTTTGGTGCTGGCCACCCTGGCGGCGGTTCTGTCGCTGCGCCTGCCGCCGTCCGAGCGGCTGAAGGTGTTCGAGTGGGCCGACTTCGTCACCTATCCGCTGATGGCCGTGGGCCTGGCCTTGATCTGCGCCGTCCTGGGCCAGGGACGGCTGGAGTGGTGGCGGTCCACGCCCTGGCTCGGGATCGCCCTGGCCGTGGCGGTCGTGCTGATCACCATCGCCCTGGTGCTGGAGTGGCACAGGACCAACCCGCTGCTGGACCTGCGCTGGGCGATCACGCCGGACTTCATCGGCTTCATCCTGATCGCCTTCCTGACTCGGGTGCTGCTGGTCGAGCAGAACGGCGGCGCGTCGGGCCTGCTGGCGGTGCTGGGCATGGGCCAGGAGCAGACCCGCGACCTCTATTTCGTGATCATGCTGGCCACCCTGGCCGGGACGATCGTCGGCGCCCTGACCCTCACGCCGCAGACGGTGCTGTTCCAGATCATGGCCGCCGTCGTCCTGATCGGCGCGGCGGCCTATATCGACAGCCACTCCAACGACCTGACCCGCCCGGCCCAGCTCTATGTCAGCCAGGCCATGCTGGGCTTCGCTACGGCGCTCGTCCTGGCCCCCACCCTGCTGATCGGCTTCGTCCAGGTGCTGCAGCGCGGCTGGCGCTCGTTCCCCACCCTGATCGTCTCGTTCAGCGTGGCCCAGAACCTGGGGGCGCTGTTCTCCAACGCCCTGTCGCAGACCTTCCAGTACGACCGCATGCGCTTCCACTATGCGCATCTGGTCGGCCAGCTGGACGCCACGATCCCGTTCGTCGCCGACCGCCTGCGCGGCGGCCCCGCCGCCCTCGCCGCCACGGCCGGCCAAGCGACGCGCGAGGCTGGCATCCTGGCCTACAACGACCTCTTCCTGCTGCTGTTCGTCATCGCCGTGCTGACCCTGATCAACACGGCGATCTTCACGCTCCGCGCCATCGCCAAGATGAAAGCCGCGCAAAGGGCCGCCTCATGACCGACGCCACCCCTCCTTCTTCTGGCGCCCCTTCGCCCGAAGCCGGTGAAGCCCTGCGCCACCCGCCGCGCGTCAGCCCGAGCACGCTGGCCATCGCGGTCACC
The DNA here is from genome assembly GCA_023445955.1 of Pseudomonadota bacterium. Taxonomy (GTDB): domain Bacteria; phylum Pseudomonadota; class Alphaproteobacteria; order Caulobacterales; family Caulobacteraceae; genus Caulobacter. The sequence goes on along the minus strand of JAEXJH010000014.1, from coordinate 221 downwards.
GCCGCCGTCGCCGCGGTGCTGATCATCCTGTTCGTCTGGCGCCTGCCGCCGTTCGCCACCAGCCTGCAGGTGACCGAGAACGCCTATGTCCGCGGCCAGGTCACGGTGATGGCCCCGCAGGTCAACGGCTATGTGGTCGAGGTGGCGGTGCAGGACTTCGACCACGTCAAACACGGGCAGCTCCTGGCCCGCATCGACGACCGCATCTACAAGGCCCGCGT
>JAEXJH010000013.1 GCA_023445955.1 Pseudomonadota bacterium | reverse complement strand
CCCCCGCGCCGCGGGGGAGCGACTGTCTCAGGCCTTCTCGACGAAGCTGTCGATGACCTTCTTCTCGCCGGCCTTGTCGAAGGCCACGGTCAGCTTGTTGCCCTCTATCGAGGTCACCTGGCCGTAGCCGAACTTGACGTGGAACACGCGGTCGCCGCGCGAATAGGCGCTGCCGACGGGCGCGGACACCGCCACCAACCGGCCTTCGCCCTCGATCGGAGCCGAGCGGGCGGCCGAGCCGCTGCGCACGCCCTGCGGCCCGCGCCAGGCGGCGTTGCGTTCGCCAAAGCCGGCCGTGCGCTCCTGCGTGCGTTTCCAGCCGGGGCTGTCATAGCTGCTGCCGGCCTGGAAGGCTGACGTGCCGGGATCGTCCCAGCGCGAGGCGGCCGTCGACTGCATGCCCGGACCGCCGCCGTAATAGCCGGTCTCCGACGCCGCATCGACGTGGGCCAGCGGCAGTTCGTCGACGAACCGCGACGGCAGCTGGCTGGTCCAGCGGCCATAGACCTGCCGGTTGGCCACAAAGCTGATGCGGGCCTCCTCGCGGGCGCGGGTGATGCCGACATAGGCCAGGCGGCGCTCTTCCTCGAGGCCCTTCTCGCCCTTGTCGTCCATGCTGCGCTGGCTGGGGAACACGCCTTCCTCCCAGCCGGGCAGGAAGACCAGCGGGAACTCCAGGCCCTTGGCCGAGTGCAGGGTCATGATCCAGACGGCGTCGCCGGTGGCCTCGCGGTCCAGGTCCATGACCAGCGACACGTGCTCCAGATAGGCCTCCAGCGTGTCGAAGGCGCCCATCGACTGGATCAGTTCCTTCAGGTTCTCCAGTCGCGTCTGGCTGGTCGGACCCTTGTCTAGGCGCAAGGCGTCGGTGTAGCCGCTCTCCTCCAGCACGGTCTCCAGCAGGCGCTGGTGGTGCAAGCTGCCGATCAGCGAGCGCCAGCGGTCGAGATCGCGGATAAAGTTTGACAGCGCCGTGCGGGTGCGGGCCGGCAGCTCGTCGCTGGCGATGATCTGGCGGGCGGCCTCGACGGTCGAAACGCCGCTTAAGCGCGCGATCTGCAGCAACTTCTGTACCGAGGTGTCGCCGATGCCGCGCTTGGGCGTGTTGACGATGCGCTCGAAGGCCAGGTCGTCGTCGGGCGACTGGATAAGGCGCAGATAGGCGTGAGCGTCGCGGATCTCTGCGCGTTCGAAGAAGCGCGGACCGCCGACCACCTTGTAGGGGATCTGCAGCATCACGAAGCGCTCTTCGAAGGCGCGCATCTGGAACGAGGCCCGCACCAGGATGGCCATCTGGTTGTACTTGCGGCCGGCCTTCTTGGCCCGCTCGATCTCGTCGGCGATCATCCGGCTCTCGGCCTCGCCGTCCCAGACGCCCGAAACCTTGACCTTCTCGCCGCCCTTGGCCGGGGTCCACAGGGTCTTGCCCAGGCGCCCCTTGTTGGCGGTGATCAGGCCGGACGCCGCCGCCAGGATGTGCTCGGTCGAGCGGTAGTTGCACTCCAGCCGCACGACCTTGGCGCCGGCGAAGTCGCGCTCGAAGCGCAGGATGTTGTCCACTTCAGCGCCGCGCCAGCCATAGATCGACTGGTCGTCGTCGCCGACGCAGCAGACGTTTTGCCGGCCCTGGGCCAGCAGCCGCAGCCACAGGTACTGGGCGACGTTGGTGTCCTGGTACTCGTCGACCATCACGTATTTGAAACGACGCTGGAACTCGTCCAGCACGTCGGGATGGCCGGTGAACAGGCTGATGTTGTGCAGCAGCAGGTCGCCGAAGTCGCAGGCGTTCAGGATGCGCAGGCGCTCTTGGTACTGGCGATAGAGGGTGATGCCCTTGCCGTTGGCGAACTCGCCGGCCTCGCTGGTCGGGACGCGGTCGGGCGTCCAGCCGCGGTTCTTCCAGTTGTCGATGATCTGCGACAGGATCCGCGGGGTCCAGCGCTTGGCGTCGATGTTCTCGGCCTCGATCAGCTGCTTGAGCAGCCGCTCGTTATCGTCGGTGTCGATGATCGTATAGTTCGACTTCAGCCCCACCAGCTCGGCGTGGCGGCGCAGGATCTGGGCGGCCACCGAGTGGAAGGTGCCCAGCCAGCGCAGGCCCTCGGCCTCCGGACCGATGATGTGGGTGATCCGCTCGCGCATCTCGCGCGCGGCCTTGTTGGTGAAGGTGACGGCCAGCAGCTCCCACGGGCGCGCCTTGCCGGTGGTTAGGATGTGGGCCAGGCGGGTAGTCAGCACTCGGGTCTTGCCCGTGCCGGCGCCGGCCAGGACCAGCAGCGGGCCTTCGGTCGTCTCGACCGCCTCGCGCTGCTCCGGGTTCAGGCCGTCCAGATAGTCGGGCGTGGCATGGACGTGCGTCGGCGGCTGCGGCCGGGCCAGGTCGGAGATGCGCGGGGAGGGGAGGTCGCCCGGGAATCCGGCCGAGTCATCATCGGGATACATGGAACATATGTAGCACAAACCGCGCCGGACTTAAGTCCCCGCACGCCGAAAGCGGAACCTCCCGGTCTGCGTATCGTTGATCCGCCAATGCAACAGCGCCGGAAGGCGAGGAGACTCTCATGGCCGAAGGAACCAGCAGTGGCGGGGGCAACAGTGGTTTGGCGTTCATCGTGGGCGGGCTTGTCGTTATCGTCGCCGTGCTCGCCTTCTTCATGATGTCCGGCGGCCTCTCTCAGAAGAAGCGGGTGGACGTCAACATCTCGGCCTCGGCGCCCAAGCTGCCCGACGCGCCGAAGCTGCCTGACGCGCCCAAGGCGCCGGGCGGCTGATCGTGGCCAAGACTCTCGCGCACAACGGACAGGCTCATCGCGAC
>JAEXJH010000012.1 GCA_023445955.1 Pseudomonadota bacterium | reverse complement strand
GGCCCAACCAGCGCACGCCGATCCTGGCCTTCTCGGCCGACGCCTCGGCGCTGCCGGCTGACGAACTGTTCGCCGGCCACGTGCCCAAGCCCCTGTCCGCCCTCGGATTGATCGAGACCATGGCCGCGGTGATCGCGGAACGGGAAACCCTTTCGGATACGTCCGAAACCGCGTAGGCCGTCGTCTCGATGTCCAGACGCGCCCCGCTGATCTATGTCGCCGACGACGACGCGCCGACGCTCGAGCTGGTCGAGGCGTTCCTGGCCCGTGACGGGCTGGAGGTGGTGGGCTTCCCGGCCGCCGACCGGCTGATGGCGGCGATCCCGGTCCGCCGGCCCGACGCGATCCTGCTGGACGTGCGCATCCCCGGCCAGAGCGGCCTCGACGCCCTGAAGGCGATCAAGGAGTCGGAGGCCGCCGACATCCCGGTGCTGATGCTGACCGGCGACGGACGCCTGGACCGCATCGTCCAGGCCATGCAGCTGGGCGCCAGGGGCTATGTGATGAAGCCGTTCGACGGAGCCAAGCTGGTGGCCGAGGTCCGGGCGGTGCTGGCCTAGCCGATCAGGCTCCTGGCCCAGGCGATGATCTCGCCGCACCAGGCCAGGAAGTTCTCGAACAGGCCGACCGGCCTTGGCGGGGGCGGCGGCTTGATCTCCACGGGCACGAACCAGCTGGGCGCGGCCGGCGGGGCGCAGTTCATCCGCATGCCGACGCCCTTGAGATAGCCGCGCCGCACGCTGCCCGACTGGACGGCCTTGGCGATGGCCTTGTCGTGCCTGGCCGCGCCGGTCAGCTTGCGGATCCAGCCGCGGAACGGCAGCACGTCCCGGGTGGTGTCGCGCACCCCGGCCACGCCCGCGCCATAGGCCGCATCGGCGACCTTCTTGCCCTTCGATCGCGTGTCGGGCGGCGGAGCTTCGTCGAGGTCGGGACCCAGCGCCGCGTCCAGCCGGCCCACTTCGGCGGCGATCGGCTCGCAGCGGGTCAGGCCGGTCAGGTCGTAGGGATCGGTGACCGCGCGGGCCAGCACCGGCGGGATCGACTTCTGCTTGAGGTTCAGGTCCTCCAGCGGCGCGGTGGCCGCGTCGCGGAAGGTGTCGTGCTGCTGCAGCGTGCCTTGGTCGGTCTGGGCTAGGGCCGGGCCGGCAAGCGTCAGCAGCAGGAAGGCGGGCGCGATCCGCATCACGGCCGCCGCACGACCTGGCCGCCCTTCATGACGAAGACGACGGCCTTGGTCGCCTCGATCGCCTGGGTCGGGTCGCCCTGAACGGCGACGATGTCGGCCAGGTAGCCGGGCTTGAGTTGGCCGAGGTCGCTCGCGCGGCCCAGCACCTTGGCGTCGACGGCCGTGGCGGCCAGCAGGGCCTGGGCGGGGGTCATGCCTTCCTTGACCAGCCAGATGATCTCGCGGGCGTTGTCGCCGTGCTTGAAGACGCCGACGTCGCTGCCCATGCCGATGGTGACGCCGTTCTTCACCGCCAGCTTGAAGGCGCGGTCGGCGGTCTTCATGGCGGCGGTAGGCTCGGTCTTGCCGGCGACGTAGCCGCCGAAATAGGTCGAGGTGCTCTCGACGGCCGTCAGGGTGGGGAAGAATACGACGCCCTTCTCGGCCATCAGCTTGAAGGTGGCGTCGCTGCCGCCATAGCCGTGCTCGATGGTGTCGACACCCGCCATCACGGCGCGGCGCATGCCTTCGTCGCTGGAGGCGTGCGCCGAGACCGGCCGGCCGCTGGAATGGGCCGTGTCGACCAGCGCCTTCAGCTCTTCGATCGAGAAGGTCGGCTGGGTGGAGCCGTCGGGACCGACACGGTAGTCGGCATAGACCTTGATCCAGTCCGCGCCCGCGCCCGCCTGCTCGCGCACGGCCTTGATCACCTCCGGGACGCCGCTGGCCTCCTGGGCGCCTTGAGGCAGTTCAGCCTCGGGATTGTAGTTCTTGCGGGCCGGGCCGTATGCGCCGGTGGCCACGATGGCCTTGGTCGCCACGAACAGGCGCGGGCCGGGGATCAGGCCGTCATTGATCGCCTTGCGCAGCGGCACGTCGGCCGCGCCGACGCCCTCGGTGCCCAGGTCGCGCAGGGTGGTGAAGCCGGCCTCCAGCGTCGCCTTGGCCTGCACGGCCGCCCGCAGCGTGCGGTAGGTCGGCGTCTCCTTCAGCACCTGATCGTCCCACAGGGTCTCGTTGTAGGGATGCAGGAAGAGGTGGCTGTGCAGGTCCATCAGGCCCGGGATCACCGTGGCGCCGGGCAGGTCGACGATCTCGGCCCCCGTCGCGTCGATCTGGGCGGCGGGGCCCACGGCGGCGATCTTGCCGTCCTTGACCAGCACGGCCCAGCCCTCGTGCGGCGGGCCGGCGTTCTCGGCGGTCCACACACGGGCGGGCTTGAGCAGCACGGGCTGGGCGGCGGCCGCAAGACCGGGCGCGAGGATCAGGGCGAGGGCGGTGAGCAGGCGGCGCATGGGACGACTCGTGTTGGACGATGCGCAGCTAAGCCGAAATCAGCTCAGACGCCAAAGCGCAGATGGATCAGCAAGTAGGGGCGGCCCTGGCCGTCGAGGTCCGATCGACCCGTGCGCTCGAAGCCCATGTGCTCGTAGAAGCCGACAGCCTGGGCGTTCTGCTCGTTGACGTCGGTGCTCAGGGTCGGGTGAACCGCCAGGGCGTAGTCGATCATCATCGCGCCGACGCCGGCCCCGCGATACTCGGGATCGATGAACAGCGCCTCCATGTGGCCGTCCCGGATCAGCATGAAACCCAGCGGCCGGTCGCGATCGTCGACGGCCAGGGTCATCGACGCGTAAGGCAGGAAACCCTCGACCTCGCGGCCGATCGCGGCGCGGTCCTCGGGCGACAGGAAGTCATGCGTAGCGTCGACGGCGGCGGCCCAGATCTCGACGACGCGAGGGCCGTCTTCCGGGCGCGAGGGGCGGAGCTTGATCATCGGCGGGGTCTAGCCCGCCTACACGGCTCGCGCCAGATCGGCGCCGGTCGCGAAATATCGCTCGCGGGCGCCTCCAAACTCCCGCTTCGACGCCCCTTAGTGGGTGAGGGCCACTCCCGTGCGCCCGGTCGGGAAATAGAAGTATGACGATGATGATGGCCGCGGCCCTGTTTTCGGCGGCGCTGGTTGCTGGACAGAGCGCGCCGACGCTGGACGCGGTGGTGAAGACCCGTCTCGACGCGGACCTGCAATGTCGCCTGGGCGCCTACGCCCTGCCGGGCGGGCGCTACCTGACCATCACCGGCAGCCAGGGCCATCCGCGCAATCTGAGCTATGGGCGTTCGGAAGGCGGCCTGGGTCGGCTGGAGGCGAAGCCGGACGGGGCCTATGTCTCGCCGACGCCAGGCGGACCCAAGATGACCTTCGAGCCCTGCGCATCCGGTCTGATGCGGATGGAGGACGGCGGCGCGACCGTGACCGGCCAGCGCGTGCCTCTGGTCGTGCGCGAGACGCGGTTCCAGAGCGGCGACGTCAGCCTGCGTGGCAAGCTCGTCCTGCCGCCCGGCGGCCAGGCCAAGGCGCTGGCGGTCTGGATCGGCGGCTCCAACAACGATCCCGACACCGATGACGTGGCCTGGCAGTACGAACTGGCGCGGCGGGGCGTCGGGGTCTTCGTCTACGACAAGCGTGGCACGGGCGGTTCGGGCGGCGAGCTCTCCGCCAACTTCGATGTCCGCGCCGCCGACACCGCCGCTGCTGTGGCCGAAGCGCGCCGCCTGGCGCCGAAGGTCGCCAAGGTCGGGGTGATCGGCGCCAGCCAGGGCGGGTGGGTCGCGCCGCTGACGGCCACCCTGACGCCGCTGGACTTCGTGGTTCCGGCCTTCGCTCTGGCCGAAGGCGTTCCGGGACAGGACAAGGCGGTGGTCGCCGAGCAGTTGCGGCGCGCGGGGCAGGGCGAGGACGCTCAGCGCCAGGCCGCCGAACTGGCCGCCGCCGCCGAGGTGGTGGTGCGCTCCAACTTCGCGACCGGCTACGAGGCCCTGGAGACGCTGAAGGCGAAATACCAGGGCGAGGCCTGGTACGCGGCCATCCAGCCGCGCTCCTACACCGGGATCCTGATGCGCATCACGCCGGAGCAGGCGCGCAGCGGCGGACCGGCCCAGGCGCAGGGCTTGAGCTTCAACTACGAGCCGCGTCCGGTGATCGAGAGGATCAAGCCGCGCCAGCTGTGGCTGCTGGGCGGCAGCGACCGCCAGGCGCCCAGCGCCCGCACGGTGCAGATCCTCCAGGAGATCCAGCACCAGCGCGCCGATCTCGACGTGGTGGTCTTCCCGGCCGCCGACCACGGCCTGACCGAGCGGTTCAAAGGCGCGGGCGGCGAGACCTCGGCTTATTCGCCGGGGCTGTTCGACCTGCTGGCCAGCTGGATCCTCACAGGAACGCCGACGGCCGCGGACACGACGGCGACCATCCTTTCGGGCCGCAAGTCTTAGACAGCAGAAGGGCCGGAGCTTGCGCCCGGCCCTTCGTCCGATCGGTGCGAAACTGATCAGATTTCCTGGTTGTACTTGCCGACGCGGTCGCCCAGGCGCGGCTTCACTTCCTGGCGGAAGAGGGCGCGCATGTCGTCTTCGGACTGGGTGCTCTCGACCACGACCACGACTTCCGGCTTGTTCGACGAGGCGCGGACCAGGACCCACGAGCCGTCGTCCAGGTGGACGCGCACGCCGTTGACCGTGATCACCTCGGTGATCTTGCGGCCCAGGATCGAGCCGCCGGCGGCGAACAGGTCCTGGTATTCCTTCACCACGTCGTCGACGACGCCGTACTTCACCTCGTCGCCGCACTTGGGGCTCATGGTCAGCGAGGTGAAGGCCACCGGAAGCGCCTTGCGCATGTCCGACAGCTTCACGCCCGGATTGCGGTCCAGCATGGCCAGGATGGCGGCCGCCGCGGTCAGGCCGCAGTCATAGCCGTAGCCCAGGTCGCCGTTCATGAAGAAGTGGCCGCTCTTCTCGAAGCCGGCCAGGGCGCCCAGCTCGGCGCTCTTACGCTTGATGTAGCTGTGGCCGGTCTTCCAGTAGATCACCTTGCAGCCGTGCTGCTGCAGGATCGGGTCGGTGGCGTAGAGGCCGGTCGACTTCACATCGACCACGAAGGTCGCACCGGGATGCAGCGGGGCCAGGTCGCGGGCCAGCATCAGGCCGATCTTGTCGGCGAAGATCTCCTCGCCCTCGTCGTCGACCACGCCGCAACGGTCGCCGTCGCCGTCGAAGCCGAAGGCGAGATCCGCGCCGGTCTCGCGCACGGTCGCGGCCATGGCGTGCAGCATCTCGGCGTCTTCGGGGTTGGGATTGTACTTCGGGAAGTTGAAGTCCAGGTCGGTGTCCATCGGCACGACCTCGGCCACGCCCATCTTCTGCAGGGCCTCGACCACGAAGGCGCCGGCCGTGCCGTTGCCGCAGGCGGCGATGACCTTCATCGGGCGGGTGACGCTGGCGCGCTTGGCGACGTCGTCGATATAGCGCTGGGCTTCGCCTTGGACGCGGATCAGCTTGCCGCCGTCGCGTTCCACGAACTCAGCGCCCAGCACGATCGTTTTGAGGCGGCTCATTTCGTCGGGACCGAAGGTCAGCGGCTTCTGGGCGCCCATCTTCACGCCGGTCCAGCCGTTCTCGTTGTGGCTGGCGGTGACCATGGCCACGCACGGGATGTCGAGGTCGAACTGGGCGAAATAGGCCGTGGGCGAAAGGGCCAGGCCGATGTCGTGGACTTCGCAGCCGGCGCTGATCAGGCCCAGGATCAAGGCGTTCTTGATCGAGGTCGAGTAGGAGCGGAAGTCGTGGCCAACCACGATCTTCGACTGGCCCAGCTCATGGATGTAGGTCCCGAGACCCAGGCCCAGGGCCTGGACGCCCAGCAGGTTGATCTCCGGCCCAAACAGCCAACGCGCGTCGTACTCCCGGAAGCCGGTCGCCTTGACCAGCGGTTCGTTCTCATAGGCGGCGGTATTCGGGACGAGGTCGGCGCGGGGCGCGGAGAACATCGAAAGCTCGCTTCAAGTTTAGGTGAGGTGGCTGTAGCCGCCCGAAGACCGGGCGACTAGCGCGTTCACATGACAAGGTTCGACAAAATCGAATGTGACTTAGATCACGCCGGCGCGAAGCAGGTCGTGAACATGCAGCACGCCGACGGGACGGCCGGCGTCGACCACGAACAGCACGGTGATGCGGCGCTCGTTCATGATTTTCAGGGCCTCGGCCGCCAGGGCGCCGGGAGCGATCGTCAGGGGACGGTGGGTCATGACCTGACCGGCGGTGTGCTGCAGCAGGCCATCCATGTGCCGGCGCAAATCACCGTCGGTGATCAGGCCGGTCAGCAGGCCCGCGCCGTCGACGACGCCGACAGCGCCGAAGCGCTTCTCGCTCATCACCAAGAGGGCGTCGGGCATGGCGGCTTCGGCGTCGACCAGCGGCAGCTCATCGACGCCATGCATCAGGTCGCCGACCGTGCGCAGCATCGCGCCCAGCTTGCCGCCCGGATGGAAGACGCGGAAGTCGCTGGCCGTGAAGCCGCGGCGCTCCAGCAGAGCCACGGCCAGGGCGTCGCCCAGGGCGATCTGCAGGGTCGTGGAGGTGGTCGGCGCATTGACCTCGGCCGTGGCTTCCGGCGCGTCGGGCAGCAGCAACAGAATGTCGGCGGCCTGGCCCAGCGGGCTGTCCTCGACGGCGGTCATGGCGATCAGCGGGATCGAGAAGCGCTTGGCGTAGGCCAGGGTGTCGGACAGCTCGCGCCCCGCGCCCGACTTCGACAGAGCCAGGATCACGTCGTCGGAGCTGATCATGCCCAGGTCGCCGTGGCTGGCCTCGGCCGGGTGGACGAACATGGCCGACGTGCCGGTCGAGGCCAAGGTGGCGGCGATCTTGCGCGCCACGTGGCCGGACTTGCCCATGCCGGTGCAGACGACCCGGCCCTTGGCGTCGAACACGGTCTCGACAGCGCGGACGAAGGTCTCGCCCAGCGACTCGGCCAGGGCGTTCAGCGCCTCGGCCTCGATGTTCAGGACGCGGCGGCCCACCGCGACGGCGTCGAAGCCGCTCATGGCTGCATTTGGCCCACGGCCTCGACGGCCTTCTTGGCGGCCTGGTCGCGGCGGATTGCGGCGTCCTTTTCCTTCTGGATACGGGCTTTCATCTCCGGCGTCTGCTGCACCGGCGTGTGGCCGAACGGACCCCAGGAACGGTCGCCCTGGCCTTGCGGCCAGGCGAGGGAGAGGGCGATCAGCGCGGCGGCGACCAGCCCCATCAGCGGCATGAAAATGCGATCAGGCATGGCTGGCCTATAG
>JAEXJH010000011.1 GCA_023445955.1 Pseudomonadota bacterium | reverse complement strand
GGTCCGCTTCGGCGGCGACCGCACCGAGACCCGCGTGGTCATCGACCTGGATCGCGCCGCGGCCGGCAAGCTGATTTCCGACGGCATGAGCGACCAGCGCCTGGTCATCGCCCTGCCCAACGTCATGGTGTCCGGCGATCTGCAAGGCTCCGGCCAAGGCCTGGTCAAGCGCTGGGTGATCGACGAGGCCGCCGGCGGCGCCCGTCTGCGCCTGGACCTCGCCGGCAAGGCCGAGGTTCGCCGACGCTTCCTGCTGCCGCCCGGCGATGGCGCGGCCGCCTATCGCTATGTCATCGACCTGAAGGCCGTGGACGGCGCACCCGTCGTGGCCGCCCCGCCGGCTCGCCTCAGCTTCGCCAACGTCCCCGTCAAGGCCGCGCCGCTGCGCCTGAAGAAGGTCATCGTCATCGACGCTGGCCACGGCGGCAAGGATCCCGGCTCGCTGGGCGCCAACGTCTTCGAGAAGGACGTGACCCTGGCCGCCGCCAAGGCGCTGAAGGCGCGCCTGGAGCGCACCGGCCGCTTCCAGGTCGTGCTGACCCGCGAAACCGACACCTTCATTCCGCTGGAAGGCCGCGTGCAGATCGCCCGCCGCGCCGATGCGGATCTCTTTATCTCTCTGCACGCCGACTCGGGTCCCGATGTCAGCACGCGCGGCGCATCGGTCTACACCGTGTCGGACAAGGGCGCCGATCGCGTCGGCCTGGTCCTCGACAAGGACGACTGGCTGATGAAGGCCAACATGCCGGGCCGCGACCGCGCCGTCAGCCAGATCTTGCTGGACCTGTCGCAGCGCGCCACCAAGAACCGCTCGGCCGCCTTCGCCCAGTTGCTGCTGGCAAGCGTCGGCGAGGAAACCACGCTGCTGCGCCGCAGCCACCGCGACGCCGGCTTCATCGTGCTGCTGGCGCCGGACGTGCCGGCCGTGCTGCTGGAGATGGGCTTCATCACCAACCCGGAAGACGAGGCGTTCCTGACCACCAAGGCCAGCCGCGCCCGCCTTGTCGACGCCGTCGGCGACTCGATCGAGGCCTATTTCTCGGCGGGTCTGCGCAAGTCTTAAGGTCTGGGGAAGTCGAGCCGCTTCCCCTTTTGCCTGTCGCCCTCTAATCACAGGGGTGATCGTTCGTGCTTCGCGTGGCGAGGTGCGACTGCAAAACCGCTTACGGTTCGGCGCCAAGCGATCTAGTGAAGAGTGTGCGGCAGGCGAGGGGGCCTGCCTCGACGGAGGTCGCGTGGATCTGAAACCCACCGAACGATGGATGGCCATCGCGGGCGTGGCGGTGCTTTCGGCCATTGCGGTCGCGGGTTTCGCGATCGCGATCTACGCCGCCTGGCTGTTCCACGACATGCCCGACGCCGGTGAGCTGCAGGACTATCGTCCGCCGACGGCGACGCGCGTCTATGCCTGGGACGGCACCCTGATCGGCGAGTACTCCAAGGAACGCCGGATCTTCATCCCCTACGACCAGATCCCGCCGCAGCTGGCCCAGGCCTTCCTGGCGGCCGAGGATCGCAATTTCTTCCAGCACGGAGGCGTCGACGTCTCGGGCCTGTCGCGGGCCATGATCAAGAACGTCGGCAACGCTGTTCGCGGTCGCCGCCTGGAAGGCGGCTCGACCATCACCCAGCAGGTCGCCAAGAACGTCCTCCTGACCAGCGACGCCACGGTTGGCCGCAAGTTCAAGGAAGCGATCCTGGCCCACCGCCTGGAACAATCGCTGACCAAGCAGCAGATCCTCGAGCTGTATCTCAACGAAATCTGGCTGGGCTATCGCTCGTTCGGCGTCGGCGCGGCGGCCTACAACTATTTCGGCAAGTCGCTGCCGGACCTGACCCTGGCCCAGTGCGCCTTCCTGGCCTCGCTGCCCAAGGGGCCGGACAACTACCATCCGATCCGCAACAAGGCCAAGGCCATGGCCCGCCGCAACTGGGTGCTGGGGCAGATGGCCGAGCAGGGCTGGGTGTCCAAGGCCGAGGCCCAGAAGGCCCAGGCCGAAGATCTGGTGGTCCAATCCGCGCCCAAGCGCGCCGCCTATCGCGACGCCGACTACTTCGTCGAGGAAGTGCGCCAGCGCGGCATGGCCACGCTGGGCCCGCGCCTGAATGAGGGCGGCTACTACATGCGCACCACCCTGGATCCGCGCCTGCAGACCGCCGCCCGCGCCGCCCTGATGGACGGCCTGGAGAAGTACGATCGCCGCCACGGCTGGCGCGGCGCCTGGGGCCATGTCGAATCCACCGACCTGAACTGGGAAAAGACCGCGCTGAGCAAGGCCGCGCCGTCCGAGCGCCGCCAGTGGCGCGCCGCCCTGGTGACCTCCAACGACGGCCGCGTGCGCCTGGTCAAGGACGAGGGCGAAGGCCAGATCGTCGGCGAGGACATGACCTGGGCCAAGAACGGCAAGGGCCTGAAGGCCGGCGACCTGGTGTTCGTCGAGAAGACCGACGCCGGCTACCGCCTGCGCCAGGTCCCGGTCGTCAACGGCGCCCTGGTGGCCATGGAGCCCTATACCGGCCGCATCGTGGCCCTGGTCGGCGGCTACAGCTTCTCGCTGTCGAACTTCAACCGGGCGACCCAGGCGATGCGCCAGCCCGGCTCGTCGTTCAAGCCGTTCGTCTACGCCACGGCCCTGGAGAACGGCTACACGCCCGCCAGCGTCGTCGTCGATAGCGCCATCACCTTTAAGGGCGCCAACGGCGTCGACTGGAGCCCGGAGAACTACCACAAGGAGTTCTACGGGGCTCAACCGCTGCGCAAGGGCCTGGAGCAGTCGATCAACGCCATGACCGTGCGCCTGGCCCAGGGCGTCGGCATGAAGAAGGTCGTCGACTTCGCCCAGCGCGCCGGCGTGGTGAAGAGCATGGATCCCGTGCTGGCCATGGCCCTGGGCGCGGGCGAGACGACGCCGTTCAAGCTGACCGCCGCCTATGCCGCCTTCGTCAACGGCGGCCGCCGCGTCGATCCGCACCTGATCGAGCTGGTGCAGGACCGCGAGGGCAAGGTCATCTTCCGCGCCGACAAGCGCGACTGCGAACGCTGCGACGCCGGCTTCAACGGCGACGAGAGCCCGCGCTTCGCCGCGCCGGGCGAGCAGATCATGGATCCAGTCACCGCCTACCAGATCACCTCGATGCTGCAGGGCGTGGTCCAGCGCGGCACCGCCGCCGCCGTCAGCTCCCTGGGCCGTCCGCTGGCCGGCAAGACCGGCACCACGAACGAGTACCGCAGCGCCTGGTTCGTCGGCTATTCGCCGAACCTCGTCGTCGGCGTCTTCGTGGGCTTCGACGACAATCGCTCGCTGGGTGAGGGCGAAACCGGCGCCACCGACGCCGTGCCGGTATTCATGGACTTCATGAAGGTGGCGTTGGACGGCCAGCCGGCCGTCGACTTCAAGCCGCCGAAGAACGCCAAGTTCGCCATGGTCCGCGGCATCCGCGAGGCCTTCCGTCCGGGCACCGAGCCCAAGGTGGAAGCTGCGCCGACCGGGCCGATCCCCTACGAGCAGATCTCGCCGGGCCTGCCGCAGCCGGTCCAGCAGGCGCCACAGCCGGGCAAGCCGCCGCCTCAGAAGGTCGATCCGCTCAGCGGTCTCTACTAATTGCTTTGCGCGGGAGAGCGACGCGCGTTATCTCCCGCGCCCTTCAACACTGTCACGGAGTTACGTGATGCGACCGGATGTCGAGGCCGCTGCGGCTGACATCGAGCAGTCCATTGGA
>JAEXJH010000010.1 GCA_023445955.1 Pseudomonadota bacterium | reverse complement strand
GTCCAAGAGGGCGGGACGCGACACCTTCAGCCAGGGATCCTGGAACACAGACCACACCGCGCGATGAACGAACGGGACGATCGCCAGGGCAGAGAAGGCGGGAAGCGTCAGGGTGTGGGCGACACAGTGACCCGTACAGAGGCCTGCGACGTCCTTCTTCTGGGGCGCCTTGTGATCGGTGGGCGCCTTTGCAAGGCCGTCGAACGCTTGCACGCTGGCCGCCGGTTCGCCCTCAAGCCACCGGTGTGCGGCTGGACTAGACGCGATCGTGCCGAAAACGAACGCCAAAACAACGACCGCCGTCAGCAACTGGCGGAACGATATGGAGAGGCAGCCAAGGGTAGCAAAGGCTAGGCCACGTCGAAGGTCGGCGAACGGCACGGCGACGAGCCCGCCCCGGAGACGCGAGCGTCCGGTGCTGGGGATCATGCCGAAAGGCCGATTTCGGAACGCCGTCCCTACCATGACTGGCTCTATACCTTTCAGGCTGGCCAATGGAAATGCGTTACAAGATCACGCTTCGCCGTTGGTCTCGGCCTTGGCGCTGCCCGCCCGCCGCGACCACCAGAAGCCGCCGACCAGGATAGCCAGGGTCAGGGCCTGGGCGGCGACGCCCTCGATCGTCGGGAAGAAACCCAGCAGCTCGATGCGCGGCAGGGCCAACGGATGCAGGTCGAGAAGTCCGGCTTCCTGCAGGGCGGCCACGCCCTTGCCGGCCAGGACGACCGCCAGGATCGCCATCAGGATGGCGCTGTACCCGAAGAACTGGCCGATCGGCAGGCGCTTGGAGAACCGCAGCATGGCCCAGGCGATGGCGGCCAGGACGACGATGGCGCAACCGACGCCGGCCAGCACCGCCCCAGCACCGCCCTGGGTCCACAGCGCCGTCAGGAAGAGGATGGTCTCGAAGACCTCGCGATAGACGACGATGAAGGCCAGCAGGAACAGGAACCAGGCCGACTGCTTCGACAGGGCGTGGGACAGCTTCTCGCGGATATAGACCTGCCACGCGTCGGCCTGGGCCTTGCCGTGCATCCACAGGCCCACCGAGATCAGCACGGCCGCGGCGATCACCGAACCGAAGCCTTCGGTCAGTTCGCGGCTGGCGCCGCTGATCGAGATGAAGAAGGTCGCCGCCGCCCAGGTCAGGCCGCCGGCCGCCAGGGCCGCGATCCAGCCGCCGTGGACGTAGGGCAGGACGTCGGTCCGCTCGGCCTTGCGCAGGAAGGCGATCATGGCAACCACGATCAGCAGGGCTTCCAGGCCTTCGCGCAGCAGAATGGTGAACGCGCCCAGGAAACTGGACAGCTTGCTGGCCTTCTCCGGGGCCAGGGCCCGGCCGGCGGCGGCGAACAGGGCGTCGAGACGGTCGATCTGGCTCTTGACCTCACTGGCGGGCGCGGCCTTGCCGATCGCGCCGCGCACGTCGCCCATCGCCCCTTCGATGCGCCGCATCAAGGCCGGATCGCGCGCGCCCAGCGTCGGCTCGATGGGCTCGAAGCCGTCGAGATAGGCCGCGAGCGCCAGGTCGGCGGCGGCCTTGCGGTCGCCCGCCTCATAAGCCTTGAAGCTGGCGGCCAGCTTCTGGCGGGCGACGTCGAGCGAGCCGCCGCCGGTTCGGGTGACGACCTCGGGATGGCGGCGCAGATAGGCGGTCAGGGCCCGGGCCTTGGTCTCGCCGACGGCGCTGGCCAGGGCGACGGGCGTGGTCTGGGTCAGGGTCTGCAGGTCGGGGAAGCGGGCGCGGACAGCGGCGTCCTCGTTCCAGAGCTTTTCGCCGGCGGCGGCCTCGGCGTCGCTGAAGGCGAAGCGCCCGACATAGAAGGCCAGGTCCCAGCGGTCGTCCGACGGTAGATGGGCGTAGCTGGCCATGGCCGTGCCGTCGAGGCCCTGCTGGATGACCTGGTAGAGGCCAAAGACGCTGCGCTGGCGGGCGCGCTCAGCGTTGGCGAAGGCGATCGGCGGCGGATCCAGGCCTGCGGCGTTGGGTCCGTCGGCCTTGCCGGTCTCGCCGTGGCAGGCGGCGCAGTTTTCGGCATAGAGCGCGGCGCCGCGCGCCAGGTCCGGCGCCCGCTGCGGGGCCAGGGGCGTGGGATAGGCGGCCAGCAGATCATTGGCCAGGGCGTGGGCCTTGGCCGAGACCACGGCCGGTTCCTGCTTGGCGGCGATCGTCGCCTGCAGGCTCTCGGCCTTGGCCAAGAGGTCCGGCTGGTCCTTGGCGGCGGGCAGGCCGGCGATGCGATCACGCACCTGGCCGGCGAACTCGTTCATCTCGGCATATTCGGAAGGACTGATGACCTTGCCGTCCTTGACCGCCCCGGCGTAGTCGACCGACAGGTAGTCCAGCAGCCGCCAGGCCGTCTGCGAGGACGTCGCCTCCTGGGCGTGCGCAATCGGCGCCGCCGCAAACATCAGGACCGCCAGCAGCCCGCCCAGGATCGAGGCCAGACGCCCCTTGAGACCAGTAATCATTATCAATCCATGAGCGCGAAACGGCGCGTGGGCAAGAGCTTCAGCATGTCAGGCGGCGGCGAGTTCGGCGCGGTGTTCGGCGCGAGCTTGGCGGATGATCTGGTAGGCCGAGCTCAGGAACACACCGGCCAGCAGAACGCCGACGATCAGGTCGGGCCAGCGCGAGCCGGTCAGCCAGACCAGGACGCCGGTGGCGGCGACGGCCAGACATTGGATCAGGTCGTTGCGGGTGCAGAGCCAGACGGAGCGGACGTTGGCGTCGCCGTCGCGATAGCGGACCAGCAGACCGGCGGCGGCCAGGTTGGCCAGGGCGCCAAACAGCCCCAGGGCCGAGATCGCCTCGCCGGAGGGCGCCGCCCCGCTCCAGGCCCGCCAGGCGGCGAAGCCGGCGACGGACAGGGCGACCGCGCCGAGGCTGAAACCCTTGAATAGCGCCGCGCCGGTGCGAACGCCGACCGACTTGCCGATGGCCCACAGGCTGATGGCGTAGGTGGCGCTATCGGCCAGGAAATCCAGCGCATTGGCGGACAAGGAGGCCGAGCCCTGGATCAGGCCGCCGATCAGCACCACGACGAAGCCGACCAGATTGATCGCGATCACCCACGCCAGGGCGCGCCGGTAGGCCGGGGTGGCGCCGTCGAACTTCACCGCGGCGCCGCAACCGCAGCCCGAGGCGGCCGGCTTGCTGGAACAAGAGTCGCTCATGACGCCACTCATGCATCCTCTAGCCACTAGAGGATCAAGGGCCTATTTGCCTCACGCGAGGAAAATTCCATGACCCTATCGATCGGCCAGTTGGCCAAGGCCTCGGACGTCAAGGTCCCGACCATCCGCTTCTACGAGGAGATCGGTCTACTCCCGCAGCCGATCCGCGCCGCCAACGACCGCCGGGTCTATGACGCCGCCGCCGTCCGCCGCCTGGCCTTCATCCGCCACGCGCGCCAGCTCGGCTTCTCGGTCGGGGCGATCCGCAACCTGCTGGATCTTTCCGACAACCCCGAGCGGCCCTGCGGCGAAGCCAACGCCCTGGCCGTCCGTCAGC
The DNA here is from genome assembly GCA_023445955.1 of Pseudomonadota bacterium. Taxonomy (GTDB): domain Bacteria; phylum Pseudomonadota; class Alphaproteobacteria; order Caulobacterales; family Caulobacteraceae; genus Caulobacter. The sequence continues at coordinate 16,210 of JAEXJH010000010.1, read as the reverse complement.
TCGACGACGTCGAGGCCAAGATCGCCCAGCTGGAGACCTTGCGCGGCGAGTTACGACGGATGGTCCAGGCCACTTGCGATGGACGGGCCGCCGATTGCCGGGTGATCGAGGCGTTGGCGGGCTAGGATCGGGGCCACTACGCCGCCAGCGTCAACCTGATAGCCAAGACAGCCAGGGTCACCAGCAAGATCGGCGTCGTCAGGACGATCCCGACCTTGAAGTAGTAGGCCCAGGAGATTCTGATCCCCTTGGTTCCGAGCACATGGAGCCAAAGCAGCGTCGCCAGCGAGCCGATCGGCGTGATCTTGGGACCAAGATCGCTACCGATGACGTTGGCGTAGATCATCGCCTCCTTCACCGCGCCCGTGGCCCCGCTGGCGTCGATCGACAGAGCGCCGACCAGGACGGTGGGCATATTGTTCATCACCGACGACAACAGCGCCGTCAGGATACCGGTGCCGAACGCCGCGCCCCACACCCCGCCCCTGGCGAAGTAGTCGAGCAGGCCTGCGACCTGGTCGGTGAGCCCCGCGTTCCGCAGGCCGTAGACCACCAGGTACATTCCGAGCGAAAAAATCACGACCTGCCAGGGCGCCCCCTTGAGCACTTTGCGGGTGCTGATCACATGGCCGCGGCCGGCGATCGCCAGTAGCACCCCGGCCCCGAGCGCCGCCGTCGCGCTGACCGGCACGCCCAGCGGCTCCAGGGCGAAGAAGCCGATCAGCAGCAGCGCCAGCACCAGGAAGCCCGCCTTGAAGGTCGCCGGATCCTTGATGGCGTCGCGCGGCGGCTTCAACTGGCCAATGTCGTAGACAGCGGGGATGTCGCGCCGGAAGTAGAGCATCAGCGCGCCGAGGGTGGCGGCGATGGCGGCCAGATCGACCGGGATCATCACCGAGGCGTAGCGAGAAAAGCCGATCTTGAAGAAGTCGGCCGAGACGATGTTGACGAGGTTGGAGACCACCAGCGGCAGACTCGCCATGTCGGCGATAAACCCCGCCGCCATCACGAAGGCCAGGGTCGCCTTGTCCTTGAACCCCAGGGCCATGAGCATGGCGATGACGATTGGCGTCAAGATCAGGGCCGCACCGTCGTTGGCGAACAGCGCCGAGACCGCCGCGCCCAGGAGGACGATCGAGGCGAACAGCATTCGCCCCTTCCCGCCGCCCCAGCGCGCGACGTGGAGGGCCGCCCACTCGAAGAACCCCGCCTCATCCAGGAGCAGACTGATGATGATGACCGCGATGAAGGCGCCGGTGGCGTTCCAAACGATCTGCCAGACCGTCGCGACGTCGGCCAGGTGGACCACGCCCGTCGCCAGGGCCAGGACCGCGCCGATCGTCGCGCTCCAGCCGATGCTGAGTCCCTTGGGTTGCCAGATGACCAAGGTGATGGTGAGCAGAAAGATCAGGAGGGCGAGGATCACAGGACGACGACTTCGCCGTCTTCCTTGGTGAAACTCGCCGGCTTGCGGTCGAGTAGATCGAGCACGACCTCGGAGGGGCGGCAGAGCTTCACCCCCTTGGGCGTGACCACGATCGGCCGGTTGACCAGGATCGGATGGGCGACCATGGCGTCGAGGATCTCTTCCTCGCTGGCCTTAACGTCCGACAGGCCGAGTTCGGCGGCGGGGGTGCCCTTCTCGCGCATCAACTGGCGGAAGGTCAGGCCCGCCTCGCTGGCCAGCTCCCGCAGTTGGTCGTGGCCCCAGCCGGCCTTCAGATACTCGATCACTCTCGGCGCGTAGCCGGCCGCCTCGACCATCGCCACAACGTTGCGTGAGGTGCCACAGGCAGGGTTGTGGAAGATGACTATCGGAAAATCGGCGTCAGACATGGCTCACCAGGAAAAACAAAGCGACGGGGTTCAGGCGACGGAGGTGTCGGGCGCGTTGGACTTGCCGATCTCGTCGAGACGGCGCTGCAGCGAAAGGCGGTCCAGCGAAGCCATGGGCAACGCGCAAAAGAGCGTGATGCGGCTGTTGAGCTGGCGATAAGCATCGGCGAACGCCAGAGCGACCTCCGCTTCGGTGCCATGGGTCGAGCCCGGGTTGGGGATGCCCCAGTGCGCCGTCATCGGCTGGCCTGGCCAGATCGGGCAGACCTCGCCGGCGGCGTTGTCGCAAACGGTGAACACGAAATCGAGGTCGGGGGCGTCCGGATTGTTCAGGATCGCGAACTCATCCCAGGCCTTGGAGCGCAGGTCGTCAGTCTTGTAGTTCAAGTGCTGCAGCAGGCTGACCGCGCGGGATCGAGGACCCCGCTGGGCGTCGAGCCGGCGGAATAGGCCTTGAAGCGCCCGCCGCCGACCCGGTTCATGATGCATTCGGCCATGACCGAGCGCGCAGAATTGTGCGTGCAGAGGAAGAGGACGTTGAGCGGGCGGTGCTGGGTGTCGTCGGTCATGCCGTCTCCAGTTCGCTAAGGCAGGTTCCATCGCAGTCGGCGGCCTTGGCGACGATGTCGCCCAACGGCGCGCAAATTTCCGGATTTCCGTTGCAACAGTCTTCCATCAGGAAGCCGAGAAGGCCGCTCATAGCCGCGTAGTCGGCGCTGTAGATGATTGAGCGCCCCAACCGCCGCGAGACGATCAGCCCGGCGTGGGAGAGCACATTGAGATTGGCCGACAGCGTGTTGGGGATCACTTCGAGGCGGCGGGCGATGTCGCCGGCCGATACGCCAGCAGGTCCGGCCTTCACCAGCAGGCGGAAGATGGCCAGACGGCCCTCATGGCCGAGGGCGGACAGGCTTGCGGCAGCGGCTTTCGATTCCATGTTTCCAATATGCTGGAAATATGAGACGGATCAATGACGATGTTGGAGTCGCTTGCATGACCGAGTTTCCCGCCCTTGAGCCGCAGTTCCTGGCGCCGATCGACCTGGGCTGGCTGAACGTCACGACGCCTTTCACCCATCCGCCTCGCATTCTGCTGCTCTACGGCTCCCTGCGGGAACGCTCGTTCAGCCGCCTGCTGACCCAGGAAGCGGCCCGCATCCTGGAGCAACTCGGCTGCGAGACCCGGATCTTCGATCCGCGCGACCTGCCGCTTCCCGACGCCACGGGCCCCGATCACCCCAAGGTGCAGGAACTTCGGGCGCTATCCCAATGGTCCGAGGGCCAGGTCTGGTGCAGCCCCGAACGGCATGGGGCGATCAGCGGGATCATGAAGGCCCAGATCGACTGGATCCCGCTGGAGATCGGCAGCGTGCGCCCGACTCAGGGGCGCACCCTAGCGGTCATGCAAGTCAGCGGCGGCTCTCAGTCGTTCAACGCAGTCAACACCCTGCGGCTCTTGGGCCGCTGGATGCGGATGATCACCATCCCCAACCAGTCATCAGTCGCCATGGCCTACAAGGAGTTCGACGAGCACGACCGCATGAAGCCGTCGGCTTACTACGACCGCGTGGTCGATGTGATGGAGGAGCTGGTGAAGTTCACGCTGTTGACGCGCGATCGGGCAGACTACCTGGTCGATCGCTATAGCGAGCGAAAAGCCAACGGACGCATTGCCCAGCATGTCGAGCTGGGCGCGGCGGCGATGAGCCACGAAGCCCTGAAGGCCCAAACCGCATGAGCCATTCGGACCTGACAACGCGGGCAGCTACTGCCGCCGACGCGCCCGCGATCGTCGAGATCTATAACGAGGGGATCGCCGACCGCATCGCCACGTTCGAAACGTCGTCGCGTTCTGTCGATCAGATCCTTGGATGGTTCGATGGTCGGCACCCCGTCATCGTGGTGATCAACCAGGCCGGCCAGATCGTCGGTTACGCCGCGACATTTTCTTACGCCGATCGCTGCTGCTATGCCGGCATCGCCGAGTTCTCCGTTTATGTCCGGCGGGTCAATCGGGGCCAGGGCGTCGGCGCCGTCGCCATGGTCGCCTTAATCGAGGCGGCCGCCCGGGCCGGGTTCTGGAAGTTGCTCTCGCGGGTTTTCGTCGAGAACAAGGCTAGCCTGGCGCTCCTGAAGTCCGTGGGCTTCAGAGAGGTCGGTGTCCATGAAAGGCACGGCAAGCTGGACGGCGTCTGGCGCGACGTGGTGGCGGTCGAGCGTCTGTTGGAAGGCAATCTCGATTGAGGCCTACCCTCCCGGCCTAGTGGCGCGCCGCGGCTTGTTGTGCGGCTATCTGGGCAAAGACGGCCGCCGACGCCGCGTTCGCTGCCTTGACGACGACCGCGGCCTCGCCTGCCGCCAATCGGTCCGCGCCCTCCTCGGCGTCTAACCGCCACCGCTGCGCGAACTGGCGCTCAGGACCGCCGGCATTGGTCAGCGATACGATAAATTCCCCGCGATCGCCGGCGGGGACGGTCACTGGGAGCATGAACGAGGTGTTGGTCGGTCCAGCCGGTACGGTGATCGTCAGCGCATGGTCATAGTCCGGCGCTTCGACGCGGAGCGTTACGATGGATTCCGATCCATCAAGATCCATGCTGATGCCAAGCCAAACCTGCCGCGCCGTCGGGATGACATCGACGACGAAGGCGTCGCCGGCCACGCCAATGAAGGTCAGCTGCCCTGTCGGTGAATATTGCGCGTGGTCACAGACCACGGCGTGACGCAGGGCGATAATCATGCGGCTTCAGGCTCCCGGTGATCCAAGGTGCAACGCTAATCGCTGGCAGGCAATTTGGCTGCTGCCGGATTGAAATAGATGAAACGCGCCAATGGGTTCGCGGGCGGAACGGGCGTCCTGGGGAGTCGTTGAGTCCGCCTTGGCGCTCCTCGCCGCACGGAGACCGGGCCATGCCCGCCCCTACCCTCTCGATAGAACCTGCGGCCCCGCGCGGGCGCCGCGCGCCGAGCAAGGCGATCATGCCCGACTTCGTGCCCTTCCAATTTTGCAAGTTGGTGGCGGCCCCGCCGGCCGGGGAGGGTTGGCTGCACGAAGTCAAGTTCGACGGCTACCGAATGCAGCTGCGCATGACCAAGGGCCAGGCCCGCTGGCGAACCCGCAACCTCTTCGACTGGACCGACAAGTTCGCCGCCATGTCGGCCGAGGTCGCCGATCTTCCCGACGGGATCTATGACGGCGAGCTGTGCGCCATGGACGCCAAGGGACATCCAAACTTCTCGACCCTGAAGTCGGACATCCAGCGCGGCACGATCGACCGCCTGGTGTTCTTCGTCTTCGACGCGCCTTGGCTTGAGGGGCGTGATCTCCGGGATCTGCCGTTGTCGGATCGTCGCGATCGGCTATCGGCCGCGCTGGCGGACCTGGACCTGCCGCCGCCGATCCGTCTTGTCGAGCCGCTGCCTGGAGCAGGGCGCGACCTGCATTTGAGCGCCTGCAAGATGGGTCTGGAAGGCATCGTCTCCAAGCGGCTGAACGCGCCCTATCGGCCCGGCAAGGACGGCAGCTGGACCAAGGCGAAGTGTCGTCCGGCCCTGGAGGTGGTGATCGGCGGTTGGAAGACCGAAGGCTCAAGGTTCACCGGCCTGCTGACCGGCGTCTATCGGGATGGGAAGTTCGTCTATTCCGGGTCCGTGGGCACGGGCTTCACGGCCAAGAGCATGGCGGAGCTGCTTCCGAGACTGGGCGCGGCGCGATCCGACGTCAGTCCCTATGCGTCCGGCGCGCCGAGCAAGACCTCCGACATCCACTGGGTCAAGCCGATCCTGGTCGCCAATGTCGAGATCGCCGAATGGACCAACAGCGGCAAACTTCGCCAGGCCAGCTACAAGGGCCTGCGCGAAGACAAGGATCCTCGCGACGTTGTGTTCGAGACCCTCGGCTAGGTCGCCCGCAACCAGACGCCAAGCTGCGGGCCCGCGTAGCGTCGACGCCCGTCCTGGAGCAGTTCCAGCGCCTGCAGGCGGATGATGCGTTCATCCTCGCTAATCGATCCCTCCAGACCGGAGCGGATCGACGCGATCGCGTCGCTGACCGCGCCTTCGTCGATCCATGGGGTCAATTCGATGATGACGGTTTCAGCCGCCAAGATCCGTTGCTGCAATTCATCCATGGGCAAAGCCTAGGACGGGCTTGGGTTGTTGCTCCAGCTACTTCGCAACCCGTTCTTGCGGCGCCTGCGACAAAAAATATTTGAATCCGCCCAAGCCCTTACGCCGTCAGATGAATCGCCAAGCTTGGACGCCAAACCCGGACGCACCCTGCGTTGACTCCCCGGGCCAGGAGAGAACAAAGATAGAACTCCTCCGTTTGGTGCTTATGTCCCTTCATCGTTCCCTTGCTGCGCTCGACGCGCTTCGACGTCAGGTCCGCCTGATCGAACTGGCCGACTGCGCGACCGGCCGGGTCTTGCCTTTCGGTGTAGGGGCGATCGATGAGCGTCTGCCAGGACATGGACTGGCGATGGGCGCGCTGCATGAGGTCGCCGGCGGCGCGGAAGGAGCCCTGCACGGCGCCGCCGCGGCGAGCTTCGCGGCCGGCATCTTGGCGCGGGCCGATGGCCCTGTGCTCTGGTGCCTGCGCCAACGCGATCTCTTTGCGCCGGCCTTGGCCCAGGCCGGCTTGCCGCCCAAGCGCGTGATCTTCGCTGAGGCCGGCGACGAGGCCGCGATCCTGGGCGCAATGGAAGAAGGCCTGAAGTATCGCGGTCTGGCCGGCGTGGTCGGAGAGGTCGCCAAGCTCTCGATGACCGCCTCGCGGCGACTGCAGCTGGCGGCGGAGAAGAGCGGTCAGATGGCGATCGCGATCCGAAGATGGCGGCGCATCGCGGACGCAGCGGACCTGGGCCAGCCCACGGCGGCCGCCACGCGGTGGAGGGTTTCAGCCCTCCCCTCCTCTCCTCTTCCAACCGCTGGCGTGGGTCGTCCCCGCTGGCTCCTTGAACTGTTGCGTTGCCGCGCCGGCGAAGCTTTCGACATCGAGATTGAAGCCTGTGACGCCAAGGGTCATCTCCGTCTTCCTGCCGCAATGGCCGACCGATCGGCTTCGCCGCAGCCTGGGCAAGAGCGCGCCGCCGCCTGACGTCCCGGTCGTCATGGTCGGACGGGTGGGGCGCCGCCGCGCCTTGGCCAGCCTCAATACGGCCGCGGCCGAAGCTGGCCTGCGCGTCGGCCAGGCCGTCGCCCAGGCAACGGCCATGGTGCCTGGCCTTTTGCTCCATGATCTCGACACGGCCGGCGACGCCGCCGCGCTGGATCGCTTGGCGCTATGGGCCCAGCGCCTCTATTCGCCCGTCGCGGCGGCCGATGCTCCCGACGGCCTGGTGATCGACGCGACGGGCGCGGCTCACTTGCGCGGCGGCGAGGAGAAGATGCTGATCGACATCCGGGCCCGGCTCGAGAAGGTCGGGCTGCAGTCGCAAATCGCCATCGCCGACACCTGGGGCGCGGCCCATGCCCTGGCGCGCTATAGCCGCCGGGCGATCTTCGTGGTCGAACCAGGGGTCATCGGACGGGTGATCTCCGGATTGCCGATCTCGGCGCTGCGGCTGCCGGTCTCCAAGATCGAAGCCCTGGGGCGACTGGGTTTCGACACCATTGGCGAGCTGGAGGCCACGCCCAAGGGACCGTTGGCCCATCGCGTCGGCTACGCCCCTGTGCGGCGACTGGACCAGGCTTTCGGGCGGCACGCCGAGCCGATCGAGCCTGTCATGGCGCCAGAGACCCTGACGGCCCGGCGCGCCTTCGCCGAGCCGATCGGCGCGCCAGAGACCATGGCGCGATACCTCACCCAGCTGGTGGCCGAACTCTGCGCGGCGCTGGAAGCCGTCAGCCTCGGCGCACGACGCCTGGACGCCTATTTCGTCCGGGTCGACAATCGCACCGAGACGGCCAGGATCGCCATGGCCGCGCCGACCCGGGACGCCAAGCGTTTGGCGCGGCTGCTCTGCGAAAAGCTCGAAAACGTCGATCCTGGCTTTGGCGTGGAGAAGATCATCCTCGCCGCGCCTGGAGCGGAGTCTCTAGTGTTCAAGCAGACCGAGAGCCTGGGCGACAGCGATGCGCCCACCGACCTGTCGGCCCTGGTTGACACCCTGACCAATCGCCTGGGCGCTGGCCAAGTCTATCGCCTGGCTTCGGCGGAAAGCGATCTGCCCGAGCGCTCGGTGCGCGCCGCGCCGGCGCTGGAGGCGGTCGAGGACTTTTCCTGGCCGCTGGATTGGCCGCGGCCCGCTCGGCTCTTTGCCCGGCCCGAGCCTGTCGAGACCGTGGCCCTGCTGCCGGACGCGCCGCCGGCCGCCTTCACCTGGCGCGGCGTTCGCCGTCGCGTGCGCTGCGCCGACGGGCCCGAGCGGGTATTTGGCGAATGGTGGAAAGCCGACGCTGAGCTGGCGCGATCGCGCGATTACTACCAGGTCGAGGACGATGCTGGAGAGCGCTTCTGGCTCTATCGCGACGGCGACGGCGAGGATCCGGCGACTGGAACCCAGCGCTGGTTCATCGCGGGGATCTTCGCATGAGTGGCGCCTATGTCGAGCTGCAGTGCGCGTCCCACTTTTCGCTGCTGCGCGGCGCCTCCTCGCCCGGCGAGCTGTTCGACCAGGCCGCCGCTCTCGGCTACGAGGCGCTGGCGATCTGCGACCGCAATAGCGTCGCCGGCATCGTTCGCGCCCACGTCGCCGCCAAGGCCACCGGTGTCCGGTTGATCATCGGCTGCGAGCTGGCCCTTCGCGACGGCACGATCCTGGTGGTCCTGCCCACCGATCGGCCCGCCTATTCGCGCCTTTGCAGACTGCTTTCGCTGGGAAAGCACCGCGCCGGCAAGGGCGAGTGCGACTTGGATCTGGATGATGTGGCCGTCCACGCTGAAGGCCTGATCGCCATCCTGGTGCCGGACAAGGCCGACGACCTTTGCGCGCTGCAGCTGAAGAAGGTGGCGGCGATCTTTGGGGCGAACGCGCACCTGGCCCTGACCTTGCGCCGTCGACCAGGCGACGCCTTACGGCTCTATCGGCTCGATCAGATGGCCCGGGCCGCCGGCGTCACGCCGGTCGCCACCAATCGCGTCCTCTTCCATGAGCCGTCGCGCCGCATGCTGCAGGACGTCGTCACCTGCATCCGCGAGGGCACGACGATCGACGACGTGGGGTTCAAGCGCGATCGCCACGCCGACCGTTATCTGAAGACGCCCGGCGAGATCGAGCGGCTTTTCGCCAAGCACCTGGACGCGGTGGCGGCGACGGCGTCGATCGCCGAGCGCTGCCGGTTCAATCTCGACGAGCTGAGCTACCAGTACCCCAGCGAGGTCAACGAGGGTCGCTCGCCTCAAGAGACGCTGGAACGCCAGACCTGGGAGGGCGCGGCCGCGCGCTATCCCGACGGCGTGCCGCCCGAGGTCCAGGCCACCTTGAACCACGAGCTGAAGCTGATCGGGATCATGGGCTATGCCCCCTACTTCCTGACCGTCAATTCGATCGTCCGCTTCGCGCGGTCCCAGGACATCCTCTGCCAGGGTCGCGGGTCCGCGGCCAATTCCGCCGTCTGCTACGTGCTGGGCATCACCTCGATCGACCCGGAGCGCAACGACCTCTTGTTCGAACGGTTCGTCAGTCAGGAGCGCAATGAGCCGCCCGACATCGATGTGGATTTCGAGCACGCGCGCCGCGAGACGGTGATGCAATGGATCTTCGATACCTATGGGCGCCATCGTTGCGCGCTGGTCGCCGTGGTTCAGCGATTTCGGCCGCGCGGAGCCGTGCGCGACGTCGGCAAGGTCCTGGGTCTGCCCGAGGACATGACCAAGGCGCTGTCCAGCCAGGTGTGGATCTTCTCGCGCGAGGAGATCGAGGAAAAGCACGCCGCCGACCTTGGCATGGACCTGTCGGACCGGCGGCTGCGCCTCACCCTGGAGCTGGCCCAGCAGCTGCTCAACACCCCGCGCCACTTCAGCCAGCATCCCGGCGGCTTCGTCCTGACCGAAGACCGCTTGGACGAGCTGGTCCCGATCGAGCCGGCGGCCATGGAAAACCGCCAGATCATCGAGTGGGACAAGGACGACATCGACGAGCTGAAGTTCATGAAGGTCGATGTGCTGGCCTTGGGCATGCTGACCTGCCTGCAGAAGGGCTTGGCGCTGATCGCCCAGCACAAGGGCGTTCATCTCCAGCTGGCCACCATCCCGCCTGAGGATCCGCGCACCTACGCGATGATCCGCAAGGCCGACACCCTGGGCGTCTTCCAGATCGAAAGCCGGGCCCAGATGGCGATGTTGCCGCGCATCAAGCCGCGCAGCTTCTACGACCTGGTCATCGAGGTGGCGATCGTGCGGCCAGGGCCCATCCAGGGCGACATGGTCCACCCCTATCTTCGTCGACGCGAGGGCCTGGAGCCGGTGAGCTACCCCACGCCCGAGCTTGAGAAGGTTCTGGGCAAGACGCTGGGCGTGCCGCTCTTCCAGGAGCAAGCCATGCGCGTGGCGATCGAATGCGCCGGATTCACGCCAGGCGAAGCCGATCAGCTGCGCCGCGCCATGGCGACGTTCAAGATGACCGGCGGCGTCACGCACTTTCGCGACAAGCTGGTCGGCGGCATGGTCGCCCGGGGCTACGAGCAGGAATACGCCGAAAAGACCTTCTCGCAGCTTGAGGGGTTTGGGTCCTACGGCTTTCCCGAGAGCCACGCGGCCAGCTTCGCGCTGCTGGCCTACGCCTCGTCTTGGCTTAAATGCCACCACCCCGACGCCTTTTGCGCGGCGCTCTTGAACTCCCAGCCGATGGGCTTCTACGGGGTCTCGCAGATCGTTCGCGACGCGGTCGAACATGGCGTCGAGGTTCGGCCCGTGTGCGTCAACCGCTCGCGATGGGACTGCACCCTAGAGCCGATCGACCGGGACGGTCGCTTGGCCGTTCGCCTGGGTCTGCGGATGATCAAGGGTCTGGTCGACGAGGAGGCGGCGATCCTGGTGGCCGCGCGTGGTGACCAGCCCTACACCTCGATCGACGACCTCTGGCGGCGGTCAGGGCTGAAGCCGGGGATGCTTGGGAAGCTCGCCGAAGCCGACGCCTATCTGCCCAGCCTGCGCCTGCACAGGCGCGAAGCGATGTGGGCGATCAAGGCGCTGCGCGAGACCGCCCTGCCCTTGTTCGATCAGCCCGAGGCCAGCGAGCTCAACGAGCCGGCGCCGCAGCTGAAGGCCATGACCGAGGGGCGCGAGATCGTCGAAGACTACGGCAATCTTGGCCTGTCGCTGCGCCGCCATCCCCTGGCGCTCCTTCGCGCGGACCTCACCCGACAGCGCCGCGCGCCGTGCCGTTCGGTCGGCGAGGGCCGCGATGGCCACTTCATTCAGACCGCCGGCCTGGTGCTGGTGCGCCAGCGGCCAGGATCGGCCAAGGGGGTGATGTTCATCACCATTGAAGACGAGAGCGGCGTGGCCAATCTGGTCATTTGGCCAACGCTCTACGAGAAGCAGCGCCGGGTCATCCTGGGCGCCAGCTTGCTCGGTGTGGATGGGCGGATCCAGCGCGAAGGCGATGTGGTCCACCTTGTCGCCTACAAGGTCCATGACCTGGGCGACACCTTGGCGACCCTGCAGTCGCAGTCGGGTGATCAGGGTGGCATGGAATGGGCCCGCAAGAGCCGGAATTTCTGCTGATCGCAGCATTTGAAGTCGCGTAATTCAACCGCTGAAGGCCAGCTTCAGCGTCGGAACGCCGCCCCCAACGGCGAGTTGATCTCCTGCCCGCCCCTAACCAGGAGATCGTCATGCCCGATCAAACCAACGACCAAAACCGCAAGCCGCAGCAGCAGGACCAAAACCCTCAGCAGCGCACGCCCGAGCAACAAAACGAGCAGCGCGACAACCGCGCCGACAAGACCGGTGAGCGGGTCGACACCGACGGCGATGGCCGCACCCGTGACCCCAATGACACCCGACCCACCGATGACGGCGGTCGCGGCGAACCCGTTCAGCGCTGATCCGATTTGATCGAGTTGAAAGGCCGGGCCGAGCGCCCGGCCTTTTTCGTTGTGGCGGGACTGACCGGGTTCTGACCGCCCGGCGAGCTATTCGTCGCGCGCGGGCATCGGTGGCCGCAGCTTGTCGAAGAGATCCTGGTGTTCCTGGCCCCGGGTCGAGCGGGCCACGTTCAGGCGCACGTAGAGACCTTCGGCGCCGTGAGCACGGACGGCCAAATCCCAGTCGCGCGTCGCGTCCAACAGGCTGTTGACCGCACCGCAACCCATCACCTGGGGCGCAGAGCCGCGCCAACGGACATAGGCGAAGTTGCCCGCAGCCGAGGGGAGCCCGGCGGGGTCTTCGACTAGCTTAAAGCGGTAGGTCGCGCCAGAGGCGCCGGGTAGGTCAAGGGTTCGCTTCACAGCGTCATAATAGGCGCCGGCTTGAAAAAACTCACGCCTTCTGTCGCGCTGACTTCGCGTTAAGCGTTGGTTTGTAAGCGTGGATTTGTGCAGCCCGACCTCTCGATCTTTCTGCAGGCGGCCATGGATGTCGGCGTTGCCGACCGCCTGGCGGCGCTGCGTGACGACGTAGAGCGCGCGATCGACGACTTCCCGCCGGGCGGCGGCGGTTGGCGCGTCGCCTAGAGGGCCAACGCGCGCGCCTGCGAAGCCCCGATCTTGATCTGGTCGTGCGCCTGGTCGGCGTTCTTTGCGATGAGGACCCGTCGCGACGGGCCCGGATCATCCCGGTGGCCCGGTCTCTGAAAGCGCAATTTCCCGTGCTGGCGAAGTTGGCCAGCTAGCGGGCGCTCTTCTTCAAGAGCGCCATGGCCTCCAGCCGTGCGCAGGCGGCGTTGTGGGCCAGGGCGCTGTCACGCGAGCGCAGATACTCGACCGCGAAGGCGGCCACGGCTGCGTCTAGCGCTTTGGTGAAGGCGATGCGGTGGCGCGAGGCGCAGTGCGCCGCCTCCACCGAAAGGTCCTGGAAAAGAAACCGCGCTTGGGCCAGCGAGCCGCCGACGAGAGCGGCGATCTTCAGGACCTGGGCTTCGAAGCGGGCTTGGGTCACTGGGCTGGTCCTTTGCAGGGCCTCATCGTGGCCCATCGCATGTGCGCATGCTGCGACCTTAGCGGCTCTCGCGGCGGCGGCAAAGATCGCGCGAGGTTTGCGTCCTTGAGCCAAAGCGCTGCTGCAGCGTTCAGCTCCGATGACCTTCCGCGACCATCCCTTTTGTGATCAGCAAGCCGTTGGACCGGCGCGGCGATGAAGATCGCGACCTTCAACATCAACAACGTCGTTGGCCGGCTGGACAACCTCATCGACTGGCTGGCCCAGGAAGAGCCCGATGTGGTCTGCCTTCAGGAGCTGAAGGCCGAGCAAGGCGCGTTCCCGGCCCAGCCGTTGGAGCAGATGGGCTACCACGCCGCCTGGTCTGGCGAGCGGACTTGGAACGGCGTGGCCATCTTGGCCCGGGGCGCCGAGCCGGTGGTGACCCGCACGCGGCTTCCGGGCGACACGGGCGACCGCCAGGCCCGTTATATCGAGGCGGCCGTAGGCGGGGTGCTGATCGCCAGCCTCTATCTGCCCAACGGCAATCCAGCGCCAGGCCCCAAGTTCGACTACAAGCTGGCCTGGTTCGAGCGCTTTATCGAGCACGCCGCCGAGCTGATGGCCAGCGGGGCCCCGGTGGTGCTGGCCGGCGACTACAACGTCATCCCCACCGACGCCGACATCTACCCAAAGCACTCCTACGCCGGCAACGCGCTGCTTCGGCCCGAGAGCCGCGCGGCCTTTCAGCGCCTGCTGGGCCAAGGGTGGACCGACGCCTTGCGGGCGATGCACCCGGCGGGGCCGCTGTGGACCTTCTGGTCCTATCTTCGCAATCGCTGGGAGACCGACCACGGGATGCGGCTGGACCATCTGCTGGTGTCGACGAGCTTGGTCGATGACTTGGTGGCCGCCGGCGTGGATCGCTGGGTGCGGGGCGAGGAGAACGCCAGTGATCATGCTCCGACTTGGATCGTGCTCGACCGGTGAGCCAGATTCCCAAGATCCCAAGCGCCTATCCAACCACGCCCGATGGTCGCTACTTCGTGGTCAAGGGACGGCTGTGGCGGCTTTCCAATCCAGAGCTGGATCCGCAGGTTCGCGAAAGCCTGGTCAAGGCGCTGATGGACGCTCGACGCGAAGTCGGAGCGGCGGGGCGGCGCGGTGATGAAGAGGGCAAGGCGCTGGCGCGCTCTAGGGTGGATGAGGCCAAGCGAGGGCTCGGCGAGCGAGGGACTGTCTGGTGGTCGGACGGCGCACCTGATTTCAATCGTCGGCTTGTGAAGAACACGCCCTATGCGCAGTGGTTCGAGGCCTTGAGACGGATGGGGGAAGCCTCCCCGTGAGCTTGAGCCGCGAGGCTCAATCTACCCCCTCTGCGGGGACGCCCCCAGGCTGTGCTAAAAGTCGCAGCCGCCACGATCATATCGCAGCCGCTCAGGCGGCGCGGAGCGCCTCGATCAGCGGACAGCCTGGATCCTGCCCCGCGTCGCAAGCCCGCACCGAGTCGGCCAGCACCCGCTCCATCCGCTTCAGGTCGGCGATGCGCGTGCGCACGTCTTTCAGATGCGATGCGGCGAGGTTGCGCACCTCGGCGCAGGACGCGTGCCCGCCGCCTGCAAGGCCCAGCAGGGCGCGCACCTCGTCCAGCGTGAAGCCCAGCTCGCGGGCCCGTCGCACGAAGCCGAGGCGGCCCACGTCGTCCGCGCCATAGCTCCGGTAGCGGCCCCGCCGGGGCGGGGCCGGCATCAGGCCGATCCGCTCGTAGTAGCGGATCGTTTCGATGTTGCAGCCCGTGCGCCGGGACAGTTCGCCAATCGGAATCGCGGTATCCGCCATGCTGTTCGCGCCTCTCAATTTTGGGCTTGAGTCTGTAGTCGCTACAGATCGTATGTAGTGATCCTCAGCCCCCACGGGCAAGCTGCAGTCCTGATTGTAGCGTAGCTCTGACGGTTCCACGAAGTCGCCGAGGCTATTGCGATGCCCATCCAGAATCCCCTCACCCGCGCGGCCGACAAGGCGGGCGTCATCGGCTCGATCGTCACCGCCATGGGCTGCGCGGCGTGCTTCCCGGCTCTTGCGAGCCTTGGCGCCGCGCTGGGCCTTGGGTTTCTGAGCCAGTACGAAGGCGTCTTTATTCGTTACCTCCTGCCGCTGTTCGCCGTGATCGCCCTCGTCGCCAACGTGGTCGGCGGACTTCGCCATCGCCGGTGGCCGCGAATGGCGCTGAGCGTCATCGGGCCGATCTTGGTGCTGGCGGCGGCTTTGCTCATGGCCACCCGCGGTTGGCCGACGGCGTGGCTCCTCTATCCCGGACTGACCTTGATGGTGGTCGTCGCGATCTGGGATCTCGCTGCACCGCCTCGCAATGCGCCCGCGCCACCCCGCGAAAGGGCTGTTTCCTAACGTGATGGCGGAGTTGATCGGAAGGAGAGTCGACTTGTCAGAACCCAAAAGCGGCCGCAGTGCGTTGGCGCTAGGAGGCGTAGCCGCCATTCTGGCATCGACCTGTTGCCTCGGCCCGCTCGTCTTGGTCGCCCTCGGGTTCAGCGGCGCCTGGATCGGCAACCTGACCGCGCTGGAACCGTATCGTCCGTTGTTCATCGGCGCAGCGCTGATCGCCATGGTCTTCGCCTACCGCCGAATCTTTCGCCCGGCCCGCGCCTGCGAGCCCGGCGAAGTCTGCGCCGTGCCCAAGGTCAGGACCACCTACAAGGTCATCTTCTGGGCGGTCGCAGCGCTCGTCCTTGTCGCGCTGGCGTTCCCCTACGTCCTGCCCCTGTTCTACTGAAAGGAAGTCCCCATGAAGACGCTCGTCTCCCTGATCGCCCTGATGGGCGCGCTCAGCTCGCCCGCGTGGGCCGCGACGAAGACGGTCACCCTGGCGGTGCCCGGCATGACCTGCGCGGCCTGCCCGATAACCGTCAAGACGGCGCTTGCCAAGGTCGACGGCGTCGAGAAAACCGAGGTCAGCTTCGAAAAGCGCGAGGCCGTCGTCTCCTACGATGACGCCAAGACCACGGTCGCCGCCCTGACCAAGGCGACGGCGGGCGCGGGCTACCCGTCCACCGTGAAGCGCTGAGGAGCCTGCCCCGTGACCGCCGCGATCGCCCTGCGCATTGACGGAATGACCTGCGACTCGTGCGCCACGCACGTGAGGGAGGCGTTGGAGCGCGTCCCAGGCGTGCGCTCGGCCGCCGTCTCCTATCTGAAGGCGCGCGCGGAGATCGCGGCCGATGCGGGGGTTAGCTCCGAGGCCCTTGCGGCCACGGTCGCGACGCTCGGCTATCGCGCCTCGGTCGCCGACGCGGGCGGCGCGCAACGCGGCGCCGGCGGCGTCCCGCTGCTCATC
>JAEXJH010000009.1 GCA_023445955.1 Pseudomonadota bacterium | reverse complement strand
GTGATGGACTACCAGGCGCTGGCCAGCGCCGACATCGACCTGTTCGACTATTTCGACGCCCTGCGGACGGACCTGGGCCTGACGGCGGTCTCGTACGACAAGGTGCTGGACGCCAAGATCACCACGGGCCGCGCCCTGCGCGTGCTGGCCAAGGTGCTGGGCGACAAGGGCGACACCCGCGCGGCGACCGCCACCACCGCCCTGGCCAAGGCCGCCGGCGACCGGACGCCGGTCGATCTGCACAAGCTGTTCGACCCGGGTCCCTATGCCGGCCAGAGCCACGTGGCCGGCGGCGGCGGCGCGGCCGTCAAGCTGGACGCCCTGAGCCTGGCCAAGGCGCAGCTGGCCCTGGCCGGCGGCGAGCGGCAGGTGGCCCTGGACCTGGGCGCGGCGATCCCGGGCGTGGCCGGCCTCAAGGCCTGGCTGGCCATCGGCGAGCCGCCCAACAACGCGCCGTGGATGACCATCACCGCCAGCCGCGACGTCATCGTCCGCACCGCCCAGACCCGCCTCTATCTGGAGGCCAAGGTCGGCGGCTCGGGCCTGCTGGCCCCGGCCGAGGTCAAGCTGCCGGTGTTCGTCGAAGCCGCCTCGGGCGAGGCGAAACTGAACGCCATGGCCTGCTCGGCCGGCGAAGCGACCCTGGACGTCCGCCCGGGCCTGGGAACCCTGGCCATCGGCGAAGTCGACACGAGCAAGCTGGACGACTTCAAGACCCCGCTGAAGCCGGGCGTCGCCACCGTCGCCAAGGCCCCGCTGTTCAGCGTCACCGGCAAGGCCTCGGTGTCACTGGGCGGCCAGACCTGGCAGCCGGTGCGCTTCAGCCCCAGCGACATCCGGGGCGGCGTGGTCAAGACCGTCTCCACCAACGATCTGGTCCGCGCCAGCGTCGCCACCCTGCTGAGCAACCTGTCCCTGCAGGCCAATGTCGGCGGCCTGAACCTGGGCCTTGGCGACACCACCCTGACCGCCGCCGTCGCCAACCTGCTGACCCCGCTGGCCGCGCCGCTGGACGAGGTGCTGAACGCCCTGACCGGCCTGGTCGGCGTGCGCCTGGGCCAGGCCGACGTGCGCCTCAACGGCCTGCGCTGCCGCGACGCGGCGCTGGTCGCCTAACCCTCTTCTGGAACGGAAGCCCCCGATGCCCCTGCCCTATCACCGCCTCCGCCCGTTCGACGCCGTGCCGGCCTCGGAGTTCAGCCTGCTGGGCTCGGCGTTCGAGAGCCCCAACATCCGCGGGCGGATGCACGCCATCTGCGCCCTCTACGCCTACACCCCCGTGCAGGAGCGCCGCGCCGAACTGCTGGACGCGCTGGAGGACCTGACCCTGGAGGTGGCCCACCTGATGGCGCTGGACCTGCTGGAAAACGGCTGGCGGCCGGATCCGCCGGCTAGCTCATCGCCCGCGCCATGGCCGCCAGCAAGGTCTGAGGCTCGATCGGCTTGGGCACCGCCCCGTGGAATAGGCCCTCGCTGAGGTCCGGGTCCCGCTCGGCCGAGAAGGCCAGGATCGGGGTGCGGTGCACGCCCCCGGCGGCGTGGATGCGGCGAGCGGCGGCCACGCCGTCCAGGCCCGGCATGCGCAGGTCCATCAAGATCAGGTCGAAGTCGCCTCGGTCGGCCAGGTCGACCGCCTCGCCGCCGTCGCAGGCCTCGGACACCTCGATGTTGAAGGCCTGGAGGATGGTGCGCAGCAGGATACGGTTGGCGGCGTTGTCGTCGGCGACCAGCACCGAGCGGCCGTCGACCCGGGCGGCGTAGTCTTCCGCGTCGTTCTCGACCCGCGCGTCGTCCTCCGCGGCGACCAGCGGCAGGGCGAACCAGAAGCGCGAACCGGCGCCGGGCGTGCTCTCGACGCCGATCCGGCCGCCCATGGCGTCGACCAGCCCCTTGCAGATGGCCAGACCCAGGCCCGCGCCGCCCCCGTCGCCGCCGCCCTCGACCTGCGAGAACCGCACGAACAGCTGCTCGACACCCTCAGGCGAGATGCCCGGCCCGGTGTCGGCCACCGAGAACACCAGCGAGGCCCGGTCCGCCGACGGCGCCAGGGTGACGGTGATGGTTCCGGTCTCGGTGAACTTCACCGCATTGCCCACCAGGTTCAGCATCAGTTGGCGCATGCGGTCAGGATCGACCATCACCCGCTCGGGCGTCCGAGGATCGATCAGCAGCTCCAGCGCCAGGCGCTTGGCCTCGACCAGCGGCTCCAGCAGCTCCAGGGTCTCGCGCACGCAGGCGGCCGGGGTGACCACGCGCGGACGGATCTCGACGTGGCCGTCCTCCAGCTTCGAGAAGTCGAGGATGTCGTTGATCGTGTGCAGCAAGGCCTCGCCGGCGTTCATGATCCGGCCGACCAGAATGCGGTTCTCGTCGGGCAGGTCGTCGCTGCGGGCGATCAGGCGCGAGAAGCCCAGCACCGCGGTCAGCGGCGTGCGCAGTTCGTGGGTCATGTTGGCCAGGAAGGCGGCCTTGGTGCGGGCGGCGGCCTCGGCCACGCGGCGGGCCTCGCGCAATTCAGCCTCGCGCTCGCGCTGCTCGGTGACGTCGCGGACCACGCCCATGATGGCCGTGCGCTGGCCGTTGGCGTCCAGCTCGACGGCGGTCAGAGCCTGCAGGCGGCGCTCTTGGCCGTCGTCGGCGCGGGTCAGGCGGAACTCGATGAACGGCCCGGTCTCGCCCAGGGGCCGGCTCTCGTCGACCAGCTTGCGCACCAACGCCCGGTCGTCGGGATGCACCAGGCCGAAGATGCCGTCGCTGGTGATCGCCGCCCCGCGCGGCAGGCCGTGCAGGTCGTACATCTGGTCGGACCACTCGCTGCGGCCATTGACGTAGTCGAAGCTCCAGCGGCCCAGACCGCCCATGACCTCGGCCATGAGCGCGCGGTTCATCTCGGCTTCTGCCTCGTCGCGGGCCATGGCCAGCTCGATCATCAGGCCCTCGCGCTCGCTATGCGCCAGCTGCTTGGCCAGGGCCGCGCCCAGGGTCTCGGCGACCAGGCTGACGGTCTCGATGTCGTCGGCGTCGAAGGCGTCCGGCGCGGCGTCGAACGCCTTCAGCACGCCCACGACCTGGCCGTCTTGGAACAGCGGGACGCAGACCATCGAGCGGATGCCGATCTTCTCGCAATTGACCCGGTCGACGCGGGGATCGCCATGGGTGTCGGCGCAGGACAGCACCCGGCCCTCAAGCGACGCCTGGCCCGACAGCGAGGCGGTACGCGACAGCCTTAGACCCAGGTACTGGGCGTTGGCGGCGTCGATGGCGACATAGACCATCTCGTCGCCGTCCACGAACTCGACGGCGACGCCACCCGCTCCGAACACGGAGCGAAGTAGATCGACCGACATCTGCATGAATTCATCGATTTCGAAGTCCGCAGACGCAATCCTTGATTGCGCCCGGCAGATTTCAAGCAGGTGGCGATTGCGCCGCTCCAGATCATCGAGAACCCGATCCTGCTTATATACCACGAGTTGCACCTAGATTACGCGAGCATCATTGGAAGAGGCAGACCCCCGACGACCTGTCGACTACTACCCTTAACCATTTTTCTGAGAAGGTCTCGCTCCCGACAATTGAAATTGCCGGCCAAGCTCGACCTTGGCGCGACCGGCTCGCCTCATCGGCCCGGCAGCCTTTCTCCGAACGCGCGTTCATGGCCGGATTGTCAATGACACCGGTTTCCACTAGAGACGTCGCTAACCTGTAAAATGGCCCGCCAAGCGGGACCTGTACCGAATATTCGAGGGAGGACTAGCGGCGTGACCGTTTCTGAGGCCGACAGCGAGGTTTTCGCCCCCGCGGCCATCGCTCCCCAATTCGTCAAGGCCCGCCAAGAGGGCGTCAGTGTTCCCGGCTATCCGGGCGGGGTGATTCCCGCGTCGATGGCCGAAGGCTACGCCGTGCAGGACATCGCCATCGCCGCCTGGCCGGACGAGCTGGTTGGCTGGAAGGTGGGCCTGGTCCCGCCGCAGCACCGCGAACGCCTGGGCGCCGAGCGCCTGGCCGGCTGCATCTTCAAGTCCAAGGTCCAGGACGCCAAGGTCGGCGCGCCGAACGAGTTCCGCGCCATCGAAGGCGGCTTCTGCGCCGTCGAGGCCGAGTTCATCGTCCGCCTGGGCAAGGACGCCCCGGCCGACAAGACCCAGTGGACCGTCGAGGAAGCCGCCGACTATGTCGGCGAACTGCTGGTCGGCGTCGAGATCGCCGGCAGCCCGCTGAAGACCATCAACGCCCTGGGCCCGACTGTCGTCGCCTCCGACTTCGGGAACAACGATGGTCAGATCATTGGTCAGGCCATTTCCAACTGGCGTGACATCGCCTGGGAGGATATGCCGGTCGAGACCATCATCAACGGCAAGTCGGTCGGTACGGCCACGGCCGCGACGATCCCGGGCTCTCCGCTGGCCGCCCTGGCCTTCCTGCTCGGAACCGTCGCCGCCCGCGGCAAGCCGTTGAAGAAGGGCATGATCGTCACCACCGGCGCCACCACGGGCATTCACGACGTGGTCGCCGGCGATGTCGCCCATGTGAGCTTCGGCCCGTATGGAACCGTGGACTGCGTCGCCGTCCCGGCCAAATAAGAAGACCAAAGGGGAAGAAACGCGTGTCCATGGACATCAAAGCGCCCGAGCCGTCTGAGAAAGTCGGACGGTACCGTTGGATCGTCGTCACGCTGCTGTTTGCGGCGATGGTGATCAACTACGTCGATCGCCAGACGATCGGCCTGCTGAAGGCGGACCTGTCCGCACAGTTCCATTGGGATGAAACCCACTACGCCGACCTCGTCTTCTATTTCCAGCTGGCCTACGCGATCGCGTACCTGGCTTGGGGTAAGATCATGGACAAGATCGGCGCGCGCTGGGGCTTCGGCATCGCGTTCGCCATCTGGCAGATCGCCCACATCCTTCACGCCTGCGCGAGCGGCTTCGGCGGCTTCGTGGCCGCGCGCATGGGCCTGGGCATCGG
>JAEXJH010000008.1 GCA_023445955.1 Pseudomonadota bacterium | reverse complement strand
CTGTTTCTCGCAGACCAGAAACGGCGCATCGGCGCCGGCCGCCACCTGCGCCACCCACTGCTCGCTCTCCAGGTCGGGCCCGACGATCACCGGCCGGGCGATGTTCTGCTTGATCCATGACGCCATGAGCGGCGCGGCATGAACAAGCTGGGTGGGGATGCGGTAGATCTCCGCCAAGGCGTGATAGCGGTGCAGGTGGGGATCGACGGTCACTAGCCAGTCGAGGCGGCGCGAGAGGATCGCCGCGAAGCTGCGGGAGGTGACCGCTTCGCCAGGCTGGAAACGGATATCCTGGCGCATGTAGGCGAGATAGGGCGCGACCAGGCCGACCCTGCGCGCACCCAACTCGTGCAGGGTGTCGGCCGCGAAGAGCAGCGGCAGCAGTTTCACATCCGGGCGGTCGAGGCTGCAGGCCAGGATGACATCGCGCTCGGCGACGTCGCTCTCGATCCGAAGGTAGGTCTCGCCATCTGGAAACTGGCGGTGCTGGAGAACGCCGGCCTTGGCGCCGAGCGCTGGGCCGAGGGCTTGGACGAGGCTCTCGCCGCCGGGCGGCGCGAAGATGATCGGCGGCCTCATGCCGCGGCGATCCCGAAGATCGCGCCGTCGCTCAAGGCGAAGGCGGCCGCATAGTCGAGTTCGCCAGAGCTCTCGGCGTGAAGGGTGCACAAGACCGATCCCGCTGCGATCGGTTGGCCGAGCCGGGCATGGACCGCCACGCCAGCCGCCTTGGCCATCGGCGCGCCCGCGAGCTTGGCGACGGTCGCGAGTTTGCGGTTGTCGATGCTGGCGATCCGGCCGCTGGAGGGCGCGGTCAGGTCTCGCTGGAAGAGGGCGACCGGCGGCGAGCGCATGCCGCCTTGGGCCTGGCAGATGCGCTTGAACTTGGCCCAGGCGCGGCCGCTCTCGAGGCTTTGCCGCGCGCGCGCGAGGCCAGCGCCAGGGGCCGCCACGCCCGCCAGCTCGAACAATCCCCCGGCCAGTTCACAGGCCCTATGGGCGAGATCCTCGACGCCGGGCTCGCCTTGAAGCACGGCCAGTATGTCCAGCGCCTCCAGCGCCGGCCCGATGCCGCGTCCGATCGGCTCAGCCCCAGGGCCATACATCACCCGCGTGCGCAGGCCGAAGGCGGCGGCCACCGAGGTGAGCGCCGCCTCGAGATCCCGCGCGGCCTCCAGGCTCCGCACCTTGGCGGTCGGTCCCACAGGAACGTCGATCACCAGGTGGGTCGCGCCGGCGGCGATCTTCTTGGACAGCACCGAGGCCACCAGCTGGCCGACCGCGTCGATGTCGAGCGCCCGCTCGACGCCAATGATCACGTCGTCGGCCGGGCTCAACCGAACCGCCCCGCCCCAGGCGATGCAGCCCCCCTCGCGCGCCACCACCCGGCGGATCGCGGCGATGTCGAGGTCGACGGGCGCCAGAACCTCCATGGTGTCGGCGGTGCCGGCCGGTGAGGTGATCGCGCGCGAGGAGGTCTTGGGCATGACCAGGCCTTCGGCCGCCATGATCGAGACGATGATCGGCGTGGTGCGGTTGCCCGGCAAGCCGCCGACGCTGTGCTTGTCGACGACGATCGGCCCAGGCCAGCTCAACTGCTCGCCGACCTCGACCATGGCCTTGGTCAGTCCGATCGTCTCGGCCTGATCGAGCGGCGCCGCCGAACAGGCGGTGACGAACGCCGAGAGGTGGACGTCGCTATAGCGATGCTCGGCGATATCCGCGACGATCGCCGAAAAGGCCGCCTGGCTCAGGCGCTCTCCATAGATCCGGCGGCGCACCGCCCGCAGCGAGGCCAACGGCGGAGCGTGGGCGACCTCCACGCGATCGCCCGCCTTGACCCCGAGCCGGGCCCATGCGGTCTCGGAAAGGCCGATCTCGCCGGGGTCTGGCGTGTCGCCCGAGCTGTGCAACAAGGACACCACCGCCTCGCGGCCGCCGGCGCGCAGGACGACCTGGGCGCGCGACCCCAGGCCCTCGGACCGGCAGACCGGGCAGTCGTGCCGCATCACCGCGATCATGTCGCCGCCAGCCGCGGTGAGCCCCATGCGACGCGCGCGCAGCGTGGCCGACGCCGGCCTCGCGTCGGCCTGCTCGTGCCTTGGGACGCTCACGCCAGCCGCCCCCAGCTGCCGAGGGTCGGGACGGTGCAAGGCCAGCCGTGTTCCTCGCCGATGCGCTTGGCCAGGACCTGCGCGCCGGCCGGCTCGCCATGGGTGACATAGACATGCCGCGGCGCCGCCTGCATGGCGCCCAGCCACCGCATGAGCTCGTCGCTGTCGGCGTGGGCCGACAGCATGGTCAGGTTCGCCACCTCGGCGTGGACGGGGACGTGTTCGCCGTGGATCTTGATCGTCCGGGCCCCCGAGACGAGCGCAGCGCCGCGCGTGCCGGCCGCCTGGAAGCCGGAGAACAGGATGAGGTTGCGCTCATCCGGGGCGAACCGCTTGAGATGGTGCACGACGCGGCCACCGGTCGCCATGCCGCTGGCCGAGATGATCACCTTGGGGGTGGCGTCCGCGGTCAGCGCCTTGGATTCCTCGACTTCGCGCACATAGTGCGCGACGCCGCACGCGGCTTCGCATGCCGCGCGGCTCAGCCTGTGTTCGTCCATGAAATCACACATCAGCCCGCTGGCGTCGATCGCCATCGGGCTGTCCAGATAGATCGGCGCATCACGCAGCCGGCCGTCCGCGCGCAGACGGGACAGATGATAGAGCAGCGATTGGACGCGACCGACCGCGAAGGCGGGGATCACCACGGTTCCCCCGCGTCGGATGCACCGTTCGATATGGTCTCCCAGCGCCCGCGACGGATCCACGCGGTCATGGCGGCGGTCGCCATAGGTGGATTCGACGATGACGTAGTCGGCCCGCGCCGGCGGTTCGGGGTCCTTGATCACCGCGTCGTCATAGCGCCCGATATCGCCCGAGAAGAGAACCGACCGGCCCTTCCAGTCGATCTCGATCGACGCCGCGCCGAGGATGTGGCCGGCGCGATGGTAGCGCGTCCTGATCCCGTCGGCGAGCGAGCGCCATTCGCCAAACCCGATGGTCTCGAACAGCCGCAGGGCCAGGCGCGCGTCGGCCTCCGTGTAGAGCGGCAGCGCCGGATCGTGGCGCGAGAAGCCGTGGCGGTTGGCGAACTCCGCGTCCTTCTCCTGGATGCGCCCGCTGTCGGCGAGCAGCAGTTGGCAAAGGGCCGCCGTGGCCGGCGTGCTGAGGACGGTCCCATCCCATCCCAGGCGGGCCATGCGTGGCAGGGCGCCCGAATGGTCGAGATGGGCGTGGGTGAGCAGCACCTGCTCGACGTCGGCCACCTCGGGCGCAAGCGGCGCCCAGTTGAGGCGGCGCAGGTCCTTGGCCCCCTGGAACAGACCGGAATCGACCACGATCCGGGTCTGGCCGTCGTCCAGCAGGTAGCGCGAGCCCGTCACCGTGCCCGACGCGCCGAGGAAGGCCACGGCAAGGCCGCCGGCCGGCCGCTCGGCAAGGTCGATGCGCGCTTCGCGTTCAAGGGCGGCCGTTCCGAAATTGCCGTGGAGCCGTTGCTTCTTCCTGTTCCTGTGCATGGGCGGCTTGCCTCTGGTGATGATGCTCGCCGCGCAGCCTTTCAGGCTCGGTCGCCGCGGGCCAATACGCAAAGGCCGCAGACATCGCCGCCTGCCTCCGGGGACCCGCGGGCGCCGCCCCCACCCGCCGCTGCGGCCTCTACCTATACTTGGCGCCCGGGTCGCGGGCCTATGATAGGGCGTCAAGGCCTGAAGTGAGCGATCCATGGATGTTCAACACCAAAAGCTGCGTCGGCGCGGAACGATCGTCCTGGTCGGGTTCCTGCTGATCGCCGGCTTCTTCCTGACCACCGAGCACGCCGCGCATGTGCTCGGCGTCTTGCCCTATCT
>JAEXJH010000007.1 GCA_023445955.1 Pseudomonadota bacterium | reverse complement strand
GGCCTCGACGAAGGCCTTCAGCGGCGGCATGCGGATCATGTCGCCGCCCAGACCCGCGTTGCGCCAGCGCGAGAGGTCGTAGGCGTCCAGCGGCTGGCCTTGCACGCGGCGGGCGCACAGCTCGTAGCCGAAGGTCGGGCTGTAGGCGATGGTCGCGCCGTTCTTGCCGATCAGGTCGATCCACAGCAGCGGGCGGCGCACGAAGGCGCCGGTGGGCAGCAGGTCGACCGACATCTGGCAGCTCAGCGGGGCCAGCAGGAAGCCGATCAGGCCCATGTCGTGGTAGAGCGGCAGCCACGAGATGGCGCGGTCGCTCGGCACGACCTGCAGGCCGTCGCGGGTGATGGCCACGCAGTTGGCCATCAGGGCCTTGTGCAGCACCAGGACGCCGGTCGGAGTTCGGGTGCTGCCCGACGAGAACTGCAGGTAGCAGGGGTTTTCCGGGACGATGGTCGGCAGCGCCGCGCCGCCGTCTTCCGGCAGGTCGGCCAGCACGCCGGCGAACTCAAGGCCCGCGGCCTCGCCGATCTCGGCCACCCAGTCCTTCAGGCCGACGGGGCCGATCAGGATCTTGGCCTTGGCCGAGGTCGCCAGGTTCTTGATCTGCTCGATATAGGCCGCGCGGCCGCCCAGCGGGGTCGGCAGGGCCATCGGCGCGGGCAGCAGGCCGGCATATTGGCAGGCGAAGAAGGCGCGGACGAAGTCACCGTCGGTCTCGGCCAGCAGGGCCACGCTGTCGCCGACCTTGGCGCCCGTGGCCAGCAGGCGGCGGGCCAGCACCAGGGCGTCCTCGCGCAGCTTGGCGTAAGGCAGGGCTTCGACCAGCTCGCCGCGCAGCGAATAGAGGTTGATCCCCGTCTCGCCGGTCGCGGCGAAATCGAGAGCCTGGGTCAGGGTCGGGAAGTCGGCGAACCGAACGGTGCGGTCAGACGCCGTGGGGGTGATCATAGGATAGTCTTTCATCGTCTTTGTCGGTGCGCGCGGAGTCTTCCTCCGCGGCGAGTCGGGCGAGCCTGTGACGCGCCATGAAATACATGCCCACGGCCATCGCCAAAGCGGACGCAACCAGGGCGGCGCCCGCTCCCGTCAGTCCGAAGGCGTTGATCAGCGGCGCCAGGGCCGCGAGATAGGCGATAACCACCACCAGGCGTACGGCCAGGGCCGCGCCGGCGGCGCGCATGGAGACCAGCATCGGCTCCAGCGGCAGGGACAGGATCGCGATGGCCGCGGCGGCCACTTGCCAGTTCATGACATCAGAGGCGGCGCCGAACGCCTTGCCCATCACGATTTCCAGAATCCACTTGCCCGCCAGCAGGCTGACCAGCAGCAGAACGCCCGCCGCCGCGCCGCCGATCAGGCCGATCTGCATGGCCAGCTTGGTCATCGCCTGCTGGCCGCCGGTGGCGCGCATCTTGGCCAGTTCGGGATAGAGGGCCGGCACCATCAGGCGCGCGGGCTTGGCCATGCCGTCGGCCACCTGCTTGCCGATCCGCCAGTAGGCGGCCTGCACCGGACCCAGCATGGCGCCGACCACCAAGGTCAGCACGTGGGTGAACCCGACGTCGATGGTGCTGGAGAAGTTGGTGGCCATCGCGAAGCGCCAGACGCCGGGCAGGCCTTGGCTGGTCGGCCCCATCACGGTGAAGCCCTTCAGCAGGCCGCGCTTGTTGAGATCCCAGACCGCAATGGCGGCGATGTAGAAGAACGAGGCGAAGGTGCCGGCCGCCCAGGCGGCGAGGAACCACTCGATATCCGCGTGGAGCAGGGCGCAGGCCGCGCAGCCGATCATCCGCACGAACGAGCTGACCGCCTGCTGGCCGGCCAGATAGCGGAAGCGGTCGAACAGGCGCAGCAGCCCGACGCCCGTGGCCGAGGTCATCACCCCGATCGACAGGGCGTACAGCGCGCCATAGCCGCTCATGCCCGCCGGCCACTGCAGTTCCTGCCAGAAGAACCAGGAGCCCAGCACGCCCAGGGCCACGCCGATGATCCCGCTGATGCCGTCCAGCAGCAGCGACAGGCGCAGCACCTGATGGAATTTGGGCTTGTCGCCTTCCATGGCCGGCGTGGTGCCGTAGGTGATCAGCGTCTGCCAGGACTGGAAGTGAGCCACCTCGCCCAGGAACTGGGCGAAGGCGTTGATCAGCACGACCACGCCCATCAGCTCCTTGCCCAGGCTCCGGGCGGTCAGGGCGATATAGGCCAGGCCGACGACGGCGTTGACGATCCGGCCGCTCAGCAGCTGGCCGGCGTTGCCGAGGACCTTCTTGAGCGGATTGGCGGGCGCGTCGGTCATGCCACGCGCTCCAGCTTGTCGACGATGGCGCGGGCCGCGCGCACCGAGGCTGGGACATTGCTGACGTCGAACGTCTCCTCGATGCCCCAGACCTGGGCCTCGCGGTAGTTGGCGTGGCTGGCGAAGGTCTCGTCCAGCACCTCGCCCAGGCGTTCGATGTTTTCCAGCACGGGGCCGTACAGCCAGTGGTGGAAGCTGGGATCGCCGCACCAGGCCGCGTCGCTGCTGTTGAGGAACAGGCACGGCTTGGGCGTGCGCAGGAACTCGTAGATCTGGCTGGAAACGTCGCCCAGATAGAGGTCGGCCGACTTGGTGTAGGTCATGTCCGCCGCCGCCGGACCGCCCAGGTCGATATGGATGCGCGGGTGCTCGGCATAGGCCTTGAACGCGGCGCGCTCGTCGGGCGAGGCGGTCTCGAACAGCCGGATGTGCGGGGCGAAGACCAGGTTGTAGCGGTCGTTGGCCGCGAAGAAGTCCAGCACCTGCTTGCCCCACTTGGGCCAGGAGCCCAGCGTGGCGTGGAAGTGCGGGTTGTACAGCACCACCGGGCCGGGGTGGTCGAACTCCGGCAGGACGCGCGCCGGCAGGTCGTCGACCAGGTCGAACTTGGGATAGCCGACCATGGCGCAGGTGTCGTCGGTGACCCAGCCCTCGTGCAGCATGCGGTCGCGCTGCTTGCGGCCGGCGGCCATGACCAGGTCGAAGACCTTCAGGCGCGGCTCGAACGGGCCCTCGCGGTCACCGGCTCCGTGCTGGGTGTAGACCAGCAGAGGGTGGCGGACGCCGAGCTTCCGAAGCAGGGCGGTGGTGCGTTCGGGGGTGATCACCGCGTCGTAGCGCGCCAGGCGTCGGGCGTTGGCGATCAGCATCGGCGCCTTGGGCGGCGCGCCGCCGCCGCCGAAGCGGCGCAGCCAGGCCGGCGGCAGCAGGACGAACTCGATCGCCGCTCCGCCCAGCTCGGCGACCAGGCCTTCGGCATAGGCGAGCAGGTCAGGGGTGGTCGTGGCGATCTCGACCTTGATGGCCGGCCAGCGTCTGGCCATGGCGACGGCCACCGACAGGCTGTGCCAGACCTGATGGTGTTGCGCGATGTAGAGGAAGCAGACGCGTTTGGCGGCGGCCACGTCAGGGCTTGCGCTCCAGCCGGGTGTGGACGCGGCCCTGCAGCTTCACCCGGTCGCCCTTGTCGGTGACGCTGTAGGCGTTGGCCTGCGTGCTGCCCTTGGGTCCGCTGCCGGCGATGCCCGCGTCGCCGCTGACCTCGCCCGTCTTCATGTTGATCAAGGCGCGGGGGGCGTCAAAGTCGTAGCCCTCGGCGCTGGTGATCTTGACCTCGTCGGTCAGCAGCAGCGTGTTCTCGGCCTCGCGATAGAGGCCGGTCTTGGCCGTCGCCTGGCTGGCGTCGGGCCGACCGTAACCGCGCACCAGGACGGGCGAGACCAGGTGGACCAGGTTCTCGTCCTTGGGGTCGCGCTCGGCGCTGTTGGCGGTGATCAGGAACGGCCGGCCGTCCTTCAGCACGCCGGTAAAGCGCGGCTTGTCCAGCTGCAGCGGCGAGGACGCGGCCTGGGTCTGCAGCTTGTTCGAGGCCAAGCTGTTCCAAGCCGCCTGGCCGATGACGGTGGCGCCGACGCCGATCGCGCACACGGCCAGCACGAAACGCAGCCGCCGCACGGGCTTGCGGCGGCGGTTGCGCTCGCGTTCGGCGGCGCTTTCGGTCGGAGGGACGGCGGAGGCGCCGGACTGGGTGAGCATTTGGGGAATGGATAGTCCCAGGTCGCCTTTCGCCCAAGACCTTTGTTTTCCGCAAAGGCCCTGGCGCGCACATATGTCGCGTCGAGATGGTGGCGGTTGTTCGGCCATCAAGTGCGGTTGTTTGGCCCGCCGAAGCGCGTGATGATCCGCGCCATGTTCCAGCGCCCCTCGCAGCACAAGGATTTCGGCGTCTTCCTGCCGGTCGCCAATGGCGGCTGGATCGTCTCCAAGACCACCCCCGTGCTCGACGGCCTTTATGCGCAGAACCGCGCCGCCGCCG
The DNA here is from genome assembly GCA_023445955.1 of Pseudomonadota bacterium. Lineage (GTDB taxonomy): Bacteria > Pseudomonadota > Alphaproteobacteria > Caulobacterales > Caulobacteraceae > Caulobacter. Next base: position 312 of record JAEXJH010000007.1, on the reverse strand, counting down.
TGGCCGCCGACCAGGCGGGGCTGGATTTCGTGATGTCGATGGGCAAGTTCCGCGGCTTCGGGGGCGAGACCGACCACTGGGGAACCTCGCTCGAATCCGTGACCCTGATGGCCGCCATCGCCGAGGCGACCACCAACGTGCGGATCTGGGCCACGGTGCACCCGCTGCTGCAAAACCCGGCGGTGGCCGCCAAGCTAATTTCGACAATCGACCACATCAGCGGCGGCCGGGCCGGCCTGAACATCGTGGCCGGCGCCTACAAGGCCGAGTTCGACCAGATGAGCGCCTGGGACGATTCGCTGTCCCACGACG
>JAEXJH010000006.1 GCA_023445955.1 Pseudomonadota bacterium | reverse complement strand
GAACTACGCCGCCCTCGGCGCCCAGGTCGCCAACACCCCCGCCTGGGGCGCGGACCTGATGGACCAGCACTTCGACCCGGTCGTGCTGAAGCTGATCGGCCTGCTCAAGCAAGCGATGCCGGATTGTCCGGAGGCTGACATCTTCTGGGGCTATCACTTCGTGACCGGCGCGCTGATGCTGACCCTGGCCCGCACCGGCCGGATCGACAAGCTGTCGGGCGGGGTCTGCAAGTCCGACGACTTCCATGCGGTGAAGGAGCGGATGGCCGCCTTCATGGCCGCCGGCTTCATCGCGGCCTGCGAGCGGCGCAAGGCCTAAAGGCGGCTTGCCCTAGCCGGGGCAGTTCTGTCAAATATGCTCACTAACAAGAGAGTGACTTATGCGCGCGCTTCGGCGGGCGGAGTTTGGGGCGAGGAAAGGAAGAGTTTCATGATGCTGCAAGGACGCGTCGCGATCGTCACGGGCGCTGGCGGAGGCCTCGGCCGCGCCCACGCGCTGTACCTGGCTGGGCAGGGCGCCAAGGTGGTGGTCAACGACCTCGCCCAAGAGTCCGCCGACCGCGTGGCCGCCGAAATCGTCGCCCAGGGCGGCGAGGCGTTCGGCGTCGCCGCCTCGGTCACCGACGAGGCCGCCGTCAACGCCATGGTCGAGCAGGTCGTGGCCCGCTGGGGTCGCGTCGACATCCTGATCAGCAACGCCGGCATCCTGCGCGACAAGACCTTCGCCAAGATGGACCTGTCGGACTTCCGCCTGATCGTCGACGTTCACCTGATGGGCGCGGCGATCTGCGCCAAGGCGGTCTGGGCGATCATGCGCGAGCAAGGCTATGGCCGCATCGTCATGACGACCTCGTCCTCGGGCCTCTACGGCAATTTTGGCCAAGCCAACTACGGCGCGGCCAAGATGGCGCTGGTTGGCCTGATGCAGACCCTGGCCATCGAGGGCGAGAAGTACAATGTCCGGGTCAACTGCCTGGCTCCGACGGCCGCCACGGGCATGACCGAGGGCGTGCTGTCCAAGGAAAGCCTGGACTTGCTCAACCCTGCCGCGGTCAGCCCGGGCCTGCTGGCCCTGGTCCACGACGACGCGCCGACCCGCGCCATCCTGTGCGCCGGCGCGGGCCACTTCGCCACCGCCAACATCACCCTGACCGAAGGCCGCTACATCGGCGCGGGTCTGGATGCGGGCGAGCAGCTGATCCATCAATGGGGCAATGTCAGCAGCCGCGCCGGCGAGATCGTTCCGGCCTATGGCTTCACCCAGGCCGAGCGCGAGACGGCCAGCGCGGGCCTGATCGCCAACGTCGCCGCGGGGCGGGCGTGATGCGTCAGGCCGTCATCGTCTCCACGGCGCGCACGCCGATCGGCCGCGCCTATCGCGGGGCCTTCAACGACACTCAGGCGCCGACCCTGGCCGCCCACGCCCTGACCCACGCGGTCCAGCGCGCGGGCGTCGATCCGGGCGAGATCGAGGACTGCATCCTCGGCTGCTCGCTGCCACAGGGCTCCCAGGCCACCATCGGCCGCATGGCGGCGTTGCGGGCCGGCTTGCCGGTCGAGGTCTCGGGCATGACGATGGATCGCCAGTGCTCGTCGGGCCTTATGACCATCGCCACGGCCGCCAAGCAGGTCATCGTCGACCGCATGGACGTCATCGTCGCCGGCGGCGTCGAGTCGATCTCGCTGGTCCAGACTCCCGAGATGCGGGTCGATCAGGACCCCGAGCTCGTGGCCATGCACCCCGACGCCTACATGCCGATGCTGGACACAGCCGAGACGGTCGCGGCGCGCTACGGCATCACGCGGGAGGTCTGCGATCTCTACGCCCTGTCGTCGCAGCAGCGCGCGGCGGCGGCGCAGGAAGCCGGGCGGTTCAACGCCGAACTCGTGCCGATGACCGCCAACATGAAGGTCACGGACAAGGAGACCGGTGTGGTCTCGCATCGCGAGATCACTCTGGGCCGTGACGAAGGTGTGCGGCCGGAGACGACGCTGGAGGGCCTCGCGGCCCTGAAGGTCGTGCGCCCCGGCGGCACGGTCACGGCCGGTAACGCCAGCCAGCTGTCGGACGGCGCTTCGGCCTGCGTGGTCATGGAGGCGGGCCTGGCCGAGAAACGTGGTCTGCAACCGTTGGGCCGCTATGTCGGCATGGCCGTGGCTGGGACCAAGCCGGACGAGATGGGCATCGGCCCGGTCTTCGCCATCCCGCGCCTGCTGGAACGCTTCGACCTTAAGGTCGACGACATCGGCCTGTGGGAGCTGAATGAGGCCTTCGCCTGCCAGGTCGTCTATTGCCGCGACCGCCTGGGCATCCCGGACGAGCTTCTGAACGTCGACGGCGGGGCCATCGCCATGGGCCATCCCTACGGTATGTCGGGCGCGCGCCTGACCGGCCACGCCCTGATCGAGGGCAAGCGCCGCGGCGCCAAGCACGTCGTCGTCACCATGTGCGTTGGTGGCGGCATGGGCGCGGCGGGGCTATTCGAGGTGCTTTAGGCCTTCACCCCGAACGCGGCCATGAAGGTGCGGACCGCAACTTCGACCTCGGCGTCGACCTCTTCGGAGG
>JAEXJH010000005.1 GCA_023445955.1 Pseudomonadota bacterium | reverse complement strand
CCCACTTGTCGTGACCGCGCGTGACGCCGGCCTTGGCCTGCAAGGTCAGACGTTGGGTCAGGCCGTGCTCGACGAAGACCGACAGGTTCTCGTCGCGGCGGCGGTCAATGGAGACCAGGACGGCGTCAAGGTCATAGCCCTGCGTCGCTTCGGTTCGCTCGTACTTGGCGATGACCTGGGTGCGTCCCGGCGCCATCGGCCACGCGCCAGCCCAAGCCGCGCCAACGCCCAGGCACGAAAAAGCCGCCGCGATCGCCAGGACCGCGACGGCTTTCGTGAGTTCGGAAAAGCAGCTTAGTCCGCGTAGCCCGGAAGCTCGCGGTCCAACTTGCGCAAGCAGCCCGGCCAAGCCAGCCCGCCGATCATGCCCATGCCCATGCCGGTCTGTTTGCGCACCTCGTCCTGAGCGCCTTCCGGCGCCAGCAGGACGTTGTCGCGACCGATCGAAAGCGCCATCACCTGCTGCGCGCACGCTCGCTCCAGGAAGAACATCCCCAACCAGCACTCGGCCGCCGTGCTGCCCACCGACAGCGTGCCGTGGTTGCGCAGCATCATCAGCCTCTTGGTCTCGCCCAGGTCGGCAACAAGCCGTTCCCGCTCGTCCAAGTTGAGAGCAATACCTTCATAGTCGTGATAGGCGAGTTGAGGCAAGACGATAAGCGCATGCTGCGTCAACGGCAGCAAGCCTTCGGCATGGGCTGACACCGCCACGCCCTGGTCGCTGTGCAGGTGCATGACGAAGTGGGCGTCCTCGCGCGCGGCGTGGATGGCCGAGTGGATCGTGAAGCCCGCCGGATTGATGAAGTACGGCGTCTTGTCGACGACATTGCCGTCCAGGTCGACCTTGACCAGGCACGAGGCGGTCATCTCGCCGAAGAACATGCCGTACGGATTGATCAGGAAGTGATGCTCGGGACCCGGCACGCGGGCCGAGATGTGGGTGAAGATCATGTCGTCCCAGCCGTGCAGGGCCACGAGACGATAAAGCGCGGCCAGATCGACGCGCGCCTGCCACTCGGCTTCGCTGACCTTGCCCTTCAGGGATGAAATCGGCAGAGCACCATCGGCCATGAGGGCCTCCCGTAAGTTATCGTTGTTACCTTAGCGTCGCGCCGAGGCGTTCCAGCGTCAAGAGGCGCTTTCGCCCCCTCTCGGCTTGCCAACCGCACGCCGCCGTCGGACCGTCTCCACGAACACGGGGGAATCGAGACGGATGCTGACGCTGCTGGGCGTGGCGGTGATCGTGCTGGGCTTCGCCCTGCGCTTCAATCCGCTGCTGGTCGTCATCGCCGCGGCCCTGACCTCGGGGCTGGCGGCCGGCCTTGCGCCGCTGGAGGTGCTGGCCGCCTTCGGCAAGGCCTTCAACACCAACCGCTATGTCACCGTCGCCTGGCTGGTGCTGCCGGCGATCGGCGTGCTGGAGCGCGCCGGCCTGAAGGAACAGGCGCGGAGAGCGATCCAGAGCCTCACCGCCGCGACGGCGGGGCGGATCCTGCTGGCCTATCTCCTCATCCGCCAGCTGACCGCGGCGCTGGGCCTGACCACGGTCGCTGGCCAGGCGCAGACCGTCCGCCCGCTGGTCGCGCCGATGGCCGAGGCCGTCGCCGAGCCGCTCTCCGACGCCCGCCGCGAGAAGGTCCGGGCCATGACCGCCGCCACCGACAATGTCGGCCTGTTCTTCGGCGAGGACATCTTCCTGGCCATCGGCTCGATCCTGCTGATCGTCGGCTTCCTGGACCAGAGCGGCATCACGGTCGAGCCGCTGCACCTCTCCATGTGGGCCATCCCGTCGGCTATCGCCGCCTTCTTCGTCCACGGCGCGCGGCTGCTGCTGTTCGATCGTGCGCTGGCAAAGCCGGAGGCCGAGCAATGATCGGCCTGCCGCTCGTCTATCTGCTGGCCGGCCTGATGTTCGGGGCCTTCGCTGTGCTCAGCGCCTTCGATCGTGAGAACAGCAAGCGTTTCGGCAACGCCGCCTTCTGGGGCCTGTTCGCCTTGAGCTTCCTGTTTGGCGACCACTTCGGCGACCTGGGCAACGGCTTCCTGGCCGTGGCGCTGGCCCTGATCGCCGGGACCGGCCAGCTGGGCGTCGGCGTTCCGAAGACCACATCGCCTGCCGAGCGCGAGAGCCTGGCGGCGACCTACGGCGCGCGGCTGTTCATCCCCGCCCTGGTCATCCCGGTGATCGTGCTGGTCGGCTCTCTGACCTTCAAGCGCCTGACCCTGCACGGCGCGCCGCTGGTCGATCCCAAGCAAGCGACCCTGGTCGCCCTGGCCCTGGCCGCCCTGGTCGCGGCCATCCTGGCCCAGGTGATGTTCCGCCAGCCGCCCGCCGCGCCGCTGCAGGAAGGTCGCCGCCTGATGGACCTGGTCGGCTGGGCCGCCCTCCTCCCGCAAATGCTGGCTGCTCTGGGCGCGGTCTTCGCCCTGGCCGGCGTCGGCAAGACCATCGGCGAGCTGGCGGTGATGATCACGCCCGTCGACAGCCGCTTCGCCGCCGTCGCCGCCTACTGCCTGGGGATGGCGGTGTTCACGGTGATGATGGGCAACGCGTTTGCGGCCTTTCCGGTGATGACCGGCGGCATCGCCCTGCCCCTGGTCATCGGCCGGTTCGGCGGCGATCCGGCCGTGGTCTGCGCCATCGGCATGCTGTCGGGCTTCTGCGGCACGCTGCTCACCCCGCTGGCCGCCAACTTCAACCTTGTGCCGGCCGCGCTGCTGCAGTTGAAGGACCGCTACGCCGTGATCCGCGCCCAGGCGCCGACCGCGGTCCTGATGCTGATCGTCAATGTGGTCCTGATGAACGCCCTGGCCTTCCATAAATGAGCCTCGCCCGCTCCACCGCCTCGCGCTTCGCCAAGATCGCCCTGGGCCACCTCACCCGCGAGTATCCCAACAAGCTGGACCACGTGATCGGCGGGCCAGATGACGTCCGCTCGCCGCGCGACCTGCACCCGATCTTCTACGGCAGCTTCGACTGGCACTCGTGCGTGCACGGCTACTGGCTGCTGGCCACCCTGCTACGCCTGCGCCCCGAAATGCTCGAGGCCGAGGCGATCGTCGCCCTGTTCGACGACGCGTTCACGGCGCAGAAGGTCGGCGTCGAGACGTCTTACGTGCAGCGCCCCGAAAGCCGCGGCTTCGAGCGCCCCTACGGCTGGGCCTGGAGCCTGATGCTGCAGGCCGAACTGCTGCGCCACAAGGATCGCCCGTGGGCGGCCACGCACGCGCCGCTGGCCGCCGCCTTCAAGGCCCGCTTCGACGCCTTCCTGCCCATCGCCGACTATCCGGTCCGCGCCGGCACGCACTACAACACCGCCTTCGCCCTGGTGCTGGCCGCCGAATATGCGGTGATGACCGACGACCAGTCCTTCTTCGACCTGCTGCAGAACCGCGCCCTGATCTGGTACGGCCAGGACGCCGCCTGCCAGGCCTGGGAGCCGTCCGGCGACGACTTCCTCTCGCCCGCCCTGATCGAGGCCGAGGCCATGCGTCGCCTGCTGCCGCGCGAGAGCTTCGACGTCTGGTTCCCGCGCTTCCTGCCGGACCTGGCCGACAAGCAGCCCGCCACCCTGTTCCAGCCGGCCCGGGTCAGCGACCGCAGCGACGGCAAGATCGCTCACCTGGACGGCCTGAATCTGTCGCGCGCCTGGTGCTGGCGCCTGCTGGCCGCCGCCCTGCCTGAAGAGGATCCGGCCAAGCCCCTGGCGATCAACGCCGCCCTCAACCACCTGGCGGCGGCCATCCCGCACATCGCCGGCGACTATATGGGCGAGCACTGGCTGGCGACCTTCGCCCTGCTGGCGCTGGAAAACGGTTAGACACAGATCAAGGCGAACCGTCCGCCCACTGTTTACATTCCTTGACAATGAACGCGAAGCAGCCCGCGTTAAGGAAGTTCTCGCGCCTAGCGAGTGGCGTGAGTCGCATCAGGGAGTACGTCGTCATGCCCGACGCCGCCCGCATCGAGATCGCCCCCGAAACCGACGGCTGGGTCGTCTCGGAAAACGGCCGCCCCGCCGGCCTCTTCGACAACCGCGAAACCGCCTACAAGCGCGCGCTGGACCTGTGCGCCGCCCTGTTCGAGCGCGGGGTGCGGTCGCGGGTCTACGAGCTCCCGGCGGCCGCGTAGAAGCGCGGCTTTACAATCCTTGACAATGTTCCGGCGCTGTTAGGGCTACCATTTCACCAGGGACTGATTTGTCGCGCCCCTGGGAAGGCGCGATCTGTGGGAGCCGGCTGATGGCCCAGACGACGCGTAACCACCTGCGTAGCGAAGTCCGCACCTTCCTGATCGTCAGCGCCGGCGCGTTTGCGCTGGGCCTGGCCATCGGCTTTGGCGTGATGGGGCTTCACTAAGCCCCACTAATCGTCGCGGCCGCCGCTCTTCATCAGGCGGGCCTTGTCGCGCTGCCAGTCGCGCGCGGCTTCGGTCTCGCGCTTGTCGTGGTTCTTCTTGCCCTTCGCCAGGCCGATCTCCAGCTTGGCCAGGCCCTTCTCGTTCCAATAGAGCTTGAGCGGGATCATCGTCCGGCCGTCGCGCTGGACCGCGCCGATCAGCTTGTCGATCTGCTTGCGGTGCAGCAGCAGCTTCCGGTGCCGGCGCGGCTCGTGGTTGAAGCGGTTGGCGTGGCCGTAGGGCGGGATGTCGGCGTTGATCAGCTTGATCTCACGCCCTTCGACCGAGGCGTAGGACTCGGCGATGTTGGCCCGGCCGACGCGCAGCGACTTGACCTCGGTGCCGGTCAGCATGATGCCGGCCTCGAAGACCTCCTCAATGAAGTAGTCGTACCGGGCGCGCCGGTTCTCCGCGATCGGCTTGGTCATTACGACAGGCCAGCCTCGCGCATGGCCTCAAGGATCGTCGGACGCACGGCTTCGGCGCAGGTGGTGATCGGCAGGCGCGCCTCGTCCGAGCACAGGCCCAGATGCGCCATCGCGAACTTGGTCGGGGCCGGCGAGCTGTCCAGGAACAGGGCCTTGTGCAGGCGCACCAGGCGGTCCTGCCAGTAGAGCGCGGTTTCCCACTGCCCTTGCATGCAGGCGTTCATGAAAGCGGCGCAGGCGTCCGGCGCGACGTTCGAGGTGACAGAGATCACGCCGTGGCCGCCATGGGCCATGTACCCCAGGGCCGAGGGGTCGTCGCCGGTCAGCAGCACCCAGTCGGGACCGCACAGCAGGCGCTGCATGCTGATGCGGGTCAGGTCGCCCGTGGCGTCCTTGATGCCGATGATGTTGGGCAGCTTGGCGAGGCGCGCCAGAGTCTCGTTGGAGATGTCGACGCCCGTGCGACCCGGTACGTTGTAGACGAACACCGGCAGCTCCACGGCGTCGTTGATCGCCTTGTAGTGCTGGTACATGCCCTCCTGGCTAGGGCGATTGTAGTACGGCGTCACCACCAGGCAGGCGTCGGCGCCGACGGCCTTGGCGTGGGCGGCCAGTTCGACGGCCTCGGCGGTCGAGTTGCTGCCCGCGCCCGCGATCACCGGCACGCGGCCGGCGGCGGTCTTCACGCACAGCTCGACGACACGCTTGTGCTCGTCATGCGACAGGGTCGAGGTCTCGCCCGTCGTGCCGACCGGCACCAGGCCGTGCACGCCGCCGGCGATCTGGCGCTCGACCAGGGCCACGAACGCTTTTTCGTCCACCTCACCGTCGCGGAACGGCGTGACGAGGGCCGGAATGACGCCCTTGAAGTGAGACTGGACCATGACTTGCAAATTGCCGTGAGGATGGCGCCGCATGTGTTGCGGCAGGACGATGGGGGCGGACAATATGTCCCTGCCCCGTAACACCGCAACCGGTGCGTCGGGGCAGGTGCGGGATTTGAGGGGCCAAGCCTGCGCGGTCAAGCCCTTGGAACCGGACTTTAAACCCTATTGAGGCCTGAATCGTCGCATAGGGCCTCGCGTGAGATTCGAGTACAAGGCTCTTCGGGGCCGGTTGATGGAGAGCGTTTTGGCTTCAGTGGTGCGTCGGATTCTGCTCGGAGGAGCTTGCATCGTGGCCGTGGTCGGGGCGGCGGACGCCCAGACGACGTCGGGCTATGCGACCTCGTATTCGAGCCAGCCTGGCCTGATCACCACCCCGCCGACCGCCGTGCCCGGCGCGCTGTCCGATACCGACAGCGCCAACCTGCAGAC
>JAEXJH010000004.1 GCA_023445955.1 Pseudomonadota bacterium | reverse complement strand
CGTGCAGGTAGTAGGCGTCCTTCCTGGCCATGACGAAGGCGCCGTCCACCGCCGTCACGGTCATGTTACAGGTGTCGAGCAACTCGACCTTGAACCGCTCGCCCCCCTTCAGCTCGTCCTTGGGCAGGGCCACGGCCCACTGCGTCGGCGCGGCCTCGCCGAAGTAGCGCAGGTAGTAGGTCCCCAATTGGCCGCCCAGGTGCTGGTCCCACCACTTGTCGATCGGCTCGAAGCCGGGCTTGGGGCCAGCCTCCATCACGCTCTTCAGGAAGGCCAGGCGCGGCGTGCTTTCGCCGTGCAGCTTGCCGCCCTTGGCGGTCCAGCCGTCGTCGCCCTTGTAGATCTCGCCGTGGCCGACATAGGTCCCGGCCACCAGGCCGTGCCAGAAACGCTCGACCATGCCCTCGGGCGTCAGGTCGCCCCAGCGCTTGTCGATGTCGCCCTCGTAGCGGACCTCGTCATAGATCACCGGCTTCTTCCAGACGCTGCGCAGGAGCTCGGCCCGGGTGTCGTCTAGCACCGCCGCGCCGTTCTGGATGCTGGCGTGGCTGATCCATGGCCGGCCGTTGTCGTAGAGCTCCCGCAAGTTGTGGATCGAGCACAGGCGGCCATACGGATCCTCGGCCTTGATCAGCTGGCCGATGCGCTCGAAGTCGGCGACCGACTTGGTCTTCACCAGGTCCCACTCGTTGGCCAGCGACCACCAGACGTTCGAGAAGGCGCCGAACCGGGCGACCATGTAGCGGACGTAGCGGTCGTCGCGCGCCGGGCTCATGGCGTGCCAGCCGGTCTTCTCGTCATAGGGGTGGAACAGGATCAGGTCGGCCTCGATCCCGAGTTCGCCCAGCCGCCGGACGCGATCCTCCAGGCGGCGGAAATAGGCAGGGTTCAGGCGGTCGAAGTCCCAGCTCTCGCCGGCTTTCTCGAAAGGATAGATCGGCTCGGCCGCGACGTTCGGGAAGACGCACATCCGCATCTTGTTGAACGGCGAGGCCTTCAGCTTGGCCAGGGTCTGGTCGCAGAGCGCGTCGCTCTGCTGGGCCCAGGCATAGGCCGTGGTGCCGACCTGGCGGTAGGGCGTCCCGTCGGCATGGGCGAAGTGATAGCCGCCGGCCACGTGCAGCGGACCGTGGTCGCGCGGAGCCACGGCGGTGACTGTCCCGGCCTGACCGTTCAGCGCCTTGATCGGGCTGGTCGTGCGCCAACGCCAGACGCCTTCGCTCGGCGGGCTGAAGCGCACGCGCCAGGTCCCATCGCCGTCGTGGAAGCCCCGAACCTTTAGCGTGGTCTTGCCGTCGGTGAAGGTGGCGGTCAGCGCTACGTCGAACGGATTGCCGGGAACGGCCGCCTTCAGGGTGATCTCGTGGACGCCCCAGCGCGGGACGGTCGGGCTGGCGGCGAAGGCCGGCGCGGCGAGGAAGGCCAAGCCGAGGCTGGTGGCCTGGCGACGAGTTAGCGGTAGCATGGCCGAGAGTTAGGCACGATTCACCGACCTTATCCTCCCCTTCCGGGGGAGGTGGCCCGGAGGGCCGGAGGGGGCGTCGCCGGCCTATGCCGAGCTGCCCCCTCAGTCGGCTTCGCCGACAGCTCCCCCAGCAGGGGAGCAGATTAAGACCTAGGCCGCCTGCAGCTGCTGCTTGACCCGCTCGGCCAGGGTCTTGATGTCGATCGGCTTGGGCAGGAAGGTCACGCCGGTCTCGCCTTCCAGCAGGTCGCTGAACTCGGCCTCGGCATAGCCGGAGATGAACATCACCGGCGCGGTCCCCAGATAGGTGCGGGCCTTCTTCAACAGGGTCGGACCATCGATGCCGGGCATGATCACGTCGGAGATCAGGAGATCGATCGTGCCGGCGTTCTCCTCGGCGATGATCAGCGCCTCCTCGCCGTCGGCGGCCTCCAGCACCTCGTAGCCGCGGGCGCGCAGCAGGCGGGCGGCGACGCTGCGGACGGCGTCCTCGTCCTCGACGAACAGGATACGGCCGGCGCCCGACAGGTCGCGGGCGGCGCGCGGCTTGGGCGGCTCAGCGGCGGCCTGGGCGGCGATCACGCCGGTCGGTGCGTCATAGATCGGCAGGAAGATGCGGAACGCCGCGCCCTCGCCCGGACGGCTGTGGACGTGGATCCAGCCGTCGCTCTGCTTGACGATGCCGTAGACCGTGGCCAGGCCCAGGCCCGTGCCCTCGCCCACCGGCTTGGTCGTGAAGAACGGGTCGAAGATCTTGCCCATGACGTCGGGCGGGATGCCGGGGCCGTCGTCGCTGACCTCGATGAAGGCGCAGTCGCTCTCGGCGGCCGGGAAGCCCAGGCCGACGGCCTCGTCGCGAGTCAGGCGGGCGGTGCGGATGCGCACGATGCCGCCGCCCTTGGCCGCCCGCACGGCGTCGCGGGCGTTGACGGCCAGGTTCATGACCGCCGTCTCGAGCTGGCTCTTGTCGGCCCGCACGCGCGGCAGGTCGCGGCCATAGTCGGTGATCAGCTTGACGTCTTCGCGCAGCAGGCGGCGTAGCAGGACCTCGAATTCCGAGATCAGCTCGCCCAGGTCCAGAACCTCGCGCTGGACGGTCTGCTTGCGCGAGAAGGCCAGCAGCTTGCGGACCAGGTCGGCGGCGCGCACGCCCGTCTGGCGGATCTCGTTCAGGCCCTCGTACGACGGATCGCCGACCGGGTGACGATGCAGCAGCTCGTCCAGGCGCAGCTGGATCGCGGTCAGCAGGTTGTTGAAGTCGTGGGCCACACCGCCAGCCAGCTGGCCGATGGCCTGCATCTTCTGCGACTGCGCCAGCTGAAGCTCCATCTGCTTCTGCTCGGAGACGTCGATCATGTAGGCCACGACGCGGCCTTCGGCGCGGTAGAGGTAGAGATGAGCGATGCGGGTCTGGTCGCGAGCCAGGCGCACCTCGAACGGACCGGCTTTACCCTCGTTGAGGCGGGTCTCGGCCTCGGCGCGCGAAGCCGCGTCGATCAGATCCCCGAACACCATGCCGGCCTTGCCGCCGGTCATGGTCGTCAGGGCCGGATTGACCTCCAGCACCCGCGACTTGAAGGGCTCCAGCCCCTCCAGCAGGGCTGCGCCGAACGGCGAGGCGCCGGCGAAGGCGTCCAGGGTGGTGGGGGGCGGCGCGGCGCGCTCGGGAACCGGCGCGGCCTCCAGCGTCTCGACGATGCGCTCGGGCTCGACGATCGGGGTCAGGCGGATCAGCAGCCGACCGCCGGCTAGGCGCGAGACCTTGGCCGTGTGGTCGACGCCGCTGGCGCGCAGCACGCCTTCGGCCATCTCGCCCTTGCGGGCCTGGACCAGAGCGGCGAACAGGCTGGAACCGGCCACGCCCTTGGCCAGGCGACGCTGGTCGCCCATCACTTCGCGCCAGGCCAGGTTGGCGGCCACCAGGCGGCCGTCCGGCGCGGCCAGGGCCGCCGGCTCGCTCAGCGCGTCGATGAATCCCTCGGCCTGGTCGACGTCACCGCCCGACGAAGCCGAGCCGCGGATGGCCACCAGGCCTAGGATCGCCACACCGGCCACGCCCAACAGCAGCAGCAGGCCAGCCAGGGTCACCGGGCCAGCTTTCAGCGCCGGAGCCGCCGAGAACGCCGCCGCGGCCACGAAAAATACCGCCGCACCCGCCAACCACGGATCGAAGCGCCGGCGCGGCGCGCCGGTCGAAGCTTTGTCCTGAAGCTGGAAATCGGCCATGGGCGAAATTGTTACCTTCGTTACAGCGAGGCTGCGACTCACCCGCAATCGGAGAAAGAATAGCCTTTCCCGCGCTGTAGGTCAGTTTTCTGAAAATTGAGTCCTAGAGGGGGCGAGCGCGGGTCTGCGGACGCGCTTTCGGCTTCTTTCCGTTCATAACGAAGCTGATGACCTTGGCGACGGCTTCGAAGTGCTCGACCGGGATTTCCTGGTCGATCTCGACGGCGGCATACAGGGCGCGGGCCAGGGGCGGATCCTCCAGCACCGTGACGCCATGCTCCTCGGCGACGGCGCGGATCTTCAGGGCGAGATCGTCGACGCCCTTGGCCACGCACAGCGGCGCGGGCGTCTCGCCGGGCTCGTACTTCAGCGCCACGGCGTAGTGGGTCGGGTTCATGACGACCACGGTCGCCTTGGGCACGGCCTGCATCATCCGCTGGCGCGAGCGCTGCATCTGGATCTGGCGGCGCTTGCCCTTGATGTGAGGGTCGCCGTCCGACTGCTTGAACTCGTCCTTGACCTCCTGGAGGGTCATGCGCATGCGGTTCATGAAGCGGATGCGCTGCCAGAAGTAGTCAAAGGCGGCGGTGGCGACCAGGAAGATGATCACCATGATCAGCAGCTTCTTGGACAGCTTGATCGCCTCGGGGATCAGCAGCGACACGTCCATGCCCACGAGGTTGCGCACCTCGCCGACATTGGGCTTCAGCACCATCCAGGCGATGAAGGCCGTGACGCCGATCTTCACGACCGACTTGGCGAACTGCATCAGGCCGTCCGGGCCGAAGATTCGGGTGAGGCCCTTCAGCAGGTCGAACTTGCTGAGGTCGGGCTTCAGCTTGTCGGGCGTCAGCATGAAGCCCGTCTGTGAGACGTTGGCGACTACGCCCATGGTGGCGGTGACGATCATCACCAGCAGCAGCGGCGGCAGGGCGGCCATCACCGCCTGCTTCATGATCAGCACGGCCCCGCCGCTGCTGATCTCGATGGTGCCGGCGTGGGCGATGAACGGATAGAGCGCGGCCACCAGGTCGCGGGTCAGCCAGCCCCCGGCCAGCAGGATCACCGACACCGCGCCGGTCAGCGAGGCCAGTTGCGGGATGTCCGCCGATTTGACGACGTCGCCTTTGGCGCGAGCGTCCGACAGCTTCTTGGCTGACGGCTCTTCTGTTTTCGACTCGGGATCTGAATCGTCCGCCATGCCGCGCCCCTAGTTGAACACGGCGAGAAGTTCGCGGTAGCGGTCGGTCCAGACCATGGCGATGCCGCCCAACGACAGCGCCAGCAGAGACAGGCCCAGGATCACGCTGAGCGGCGAGGTCACGAAGAAAATCTGGAAGGCGGGCATGACCCGGCCGACCAAGCCCGTGGCGAGATTGAAGACCAGCGAGAACACGATCACCGGCGCGGCCAGCTGGATGCCCAGCGAGAACGACTGCGCCACCGTCCGCACCGCCAGGGTGACGGCGTCGTTTATCGGCACAGCGCGGGTGAACGGGAAGATCGTGTACGACTTGACGATGGCGCCGATGAACAGGTGATGCAGGCCCGTGGCCATCACCAGGGTCAGGCCCATCATCGACAGGAAGCTGGCCACCGCGGTGCTCGAACCCTGCATCGAGGGGTTCACCGACTGGGCGAAGGACAGGGTGGTCTGCATCGAGATGATTTCGCCGGCCGTGGTCAGCGAACTCATGAACAGGCGCAGCACCGAGCCGATCATCAGGCCGATCAGGATCTCGTGGATCACCCCGCCGACCAGGCCGCCCAGGGTGGCGGGGATCGGCGGCACGGTGCTTTGGACCAGCGGGCCCAGGATCAGGGCCATCAGCAGGGCGAACGCCAGCCGCACGCGCGGCGGCACCGACTGCTCGCCGATGCCCGGCATGGTCATGACCATCGCCCCGACCCGCGCGAACACGAGGGCGGCGACATAGACCTGGAATGCCGTGGCGAAAGAGTTCACCGGAGCGTCCCTGCCCTTCCGCTACATGCCGGCGATGCGGGCGGCGATCTGGCGCATGAACCCGCTCATCAGCGCGCCCATCATCGGCAGGAAGATCAGCAGCGACACGAAGATGGCCACGATCTTGGGGGCGTAGACCAGGGTCTGTTCCTGGATCTGGGTCAGGGCCTGGAACAGGCCGATGGCCACACCGATGACCAGGCCCACGATCAGGCACGGCGCGCACAGCTGAAGCGTCAGCCAGATCGCGTCCCGGCCGACATCAAGAACCTCGGCGCCCGTCATGCAAACCCTCGTGGGAATCGGCCGTACTGGCCGCGTTGTTTCGAGGCTCGAAGATGCGCGAAATATGGTTAACAGGGCGTTAGGGGTTGTTACCCGGAAGGTAGGAAACGCGGGGCGCGACGGTGGGTCGCGGGTCTATCCGAAGAGGATGCGGCTGCCGACGACGGTGCGGAAGACCTGGTCGGGCATCTGGGCGATGGCCGGGGCGATGAAGGCCTCGCCCGTGCAATGTCCGGGCAGGATGAAGTCCGGCTTGAGCGCCTGCATCATGGCCAGGGTCTGCAGCGCCTGCTGAGGCGTCTGGGGCGGAACCAGGTGAAAGCCGCCCATGATCGCGTGGATCCTGTCGACGCCCGAGGCGGCCTGGGCGGCGCGCACGGTGTTGATGATCCCCCGATGGCTGCAAGAGCCGATCACCACCAGGCCCTTGCCCTTGAGATGGAAGGCCGTTCCCAGTTCGTGGACCGCGTCATCGACGAAGAAATCCAGGTCGCGCCGGTCGGCGTCGAGGTCGGCGCGGCGACAGCCCTGGCCGGGCAGCATGGCCGTGGGCACCTTGGGGCGCTCCGGCGAGACGAACGGGATGCGGCCCGTGGTGAAGCCGATGTCGGCGACATCCCGTGGCGCGGACGTGACGCGCAGGTCGATCCCCGCCGCGACGAGGTCGGCCTTCTCTAGCTGCCCAAAGCACGGCCCGTCCGGCGATACGCCGCGTAGACGGCCGCAGAACGCCTCCTCGCCGCCGACATAGAGCGGCGTGCCGCGCTTGACCCGCCCGACCAGGGCGGCGAGGCCGCCGAAGTGGTCGTAGTGGCCGTGGCTGAGCACCATGGCGTCGATCGTCGCCGGGTCGACGCCCAAAAGGGCCATGTTCGAGGCCAGCGTTTCGGGCGTGTAGCCGAAGTCGATCAGCACTCGATGGCGGGCGCCGGCGTTGGCCGCGTCGGCCATGACCGAATAGCCCCACTCGCCGCGCAGGGTGAGCTTGTAGGACGAGGCCGCGCGCTCGGGCGGCAGGATCTTCAGGCCGGGACGCTCGACCGGCGTCGCGAAGCTGGAA
>JAEXJH010000003.1 GCA_023445955.1 Pseudomonadota bacterium | reverse complement strand
CGAGGCCTCGGTCGACCTGATGCGTCACACCGACGACGCCCCGCGCGGGACCATGGACTTCCTGTTCGTCGAGCTGCTGTTATGGGCCAAGGCGCAGGGCTTTGCATGGTTCAACCTCGGCATGGCCCCGCTATCGGGCCTGGCCGACCACCGCCTGGCCCCCTTCTGGCACAAGGTCGGCCGGCAGATCGCCCGGCGCGGCGGGGCCTATTACGGCTTCGAGGGCCTGAGAGCGTTCAAGAACAAGTTCGATCCGGTCTGGACGCCCCGCTACCTGGCCGCCCCGCCGTCGGGCCTGGCCGCCGCCCTGATCGACGCGACGCGCCTGATCGGCCGCGAGCCGCCCAACCTCACAAATTCGTAAGCTGGGCGGCAGGCTGGCGAGAGGCCGGCTTGAGAGAACACCCTCGACGCCAAGCCGAGGGAGCCTCCCATGTCCGTCCGCAAGATCCTGCTGACCACCACCACCGCCCTGGTCCTGCTGACCGGAGGCCTGATGGTCACGCGCGGCGGACTGGGTTCTCCGGCCGATGCGGCGCCTGTCCCCACGCCCGCGGTGACCCCCATGACCAACGCCCCCATGACCGAGACGCCATTCCACTACGGCTCCGTCGGCGCGACGACGATCTATCGTCGCGGGACCGAGCCGGGTCGCTTCGTGATCCTGATTTCGGACAAGACCGGCTGGACGCCGGTGATGACCGACCTGGCCCGGCAGCTGACCGCGTCTGACGCCACCGTCGTCGGCGTCGACCTGCCCCGCTTCCTGGCCGCCGCCCAGCGCGAGGCCGGCAATCACGGGCTCTATCCGGCCGGCGACTTCTCCGAACTGGCCCAGGCCGCGCAGAAGGCCTTGAAGTTCAGCGGCTATCACAAGCCGGTCCTGGTCGGCCGTGGAGCCGGCGGCGCCCTGGCCTATGGCACGCTGGCCCAGTCCCCGGCCGGCATCTTCCAGGGCGGCGTAGCGCTGGACTTCACCCCGGCCCTGGCCACGCCCCATCCGCTGCTGGCCGGCGATGGCGGCCTGCTTCATACCGGCGCGGCGGGGGCCTTCACCTACCAGCCCGCGGCCAAGCTGAGCGTGCCCTTCGTCAGCCTGCAGGCCATCGACGGCGCCCACGACTTCTTCGGCAAAATCCCCAGCGCCCGCGTGCAGCCCTTGGTCGCCGACGCCGCCCTGGCGCCACAGGTCGGCCAGGCGCTGGCGACCGTCGCTCCGATCGCCGCTGCGCCGCGCGTCGCGGCCGCTCAACTGGCCGGCCTGCCACTGGTCGAGGTTCCCGCCGCGCCCGGCGGCGACACTCTGGCGGTGTTCTATTCCGGCGATGGCGGCTGGGCCGGCATCGACCGGGGTCTGGCCCAAGGCTTCGTCAAGGCGGGCGTGCCGGTGGTCGGCTACGACTCGCTGCGCTACTTCTGGACCAAGCGCACGCCACAGCAGGCCGCCGACGACCTGACCGCCGTGATCCGTCACTACCAGGCCGCCTGGGGCAAGAAGCGGGTCATCCTGGCCGGCTACTCCTTCGGCGCCGACGCCCTGCCGATCATCGTCCAGCACCTGCCGGCCGACATCCGCGACCAGGTGCGGGTCGTGACCTTGCTGGGAACCGACTCCACCGGCGAACTGGAATTCCATCCCGGCGACTGGCTGAACGCCAGCAGCAAGGACAGCTACCAGATCGCCCCGGTCCTGACCGCGCTGAAGGGCACGCCCGTCGTCTGCATCTACGGCCAGCAGGAGCATGACGACGCCTGCCCGGTCTTCCCGGTCCAGGTCCGCAAGATCGCCCTGCCGGGCGACCACCACTTCAACGGCGACTACGACGCGGTCGGCCGCGCCCTGGTCCAGGCGGCGGGGCTGTAAGGCACCGCCTCGAACACTACGCCGCGGTCGAAGGCGCGTTGAGGAAGCTCTTGCGACGACCGTACAGCAGGTAGACGACGAGCCCGACCACGTTCCAGGCCAGGAAGCGACCCAGGGTCGCCGGCGGCAGGCTGATCATGAAGTAGAGGCAGCCGACCACCGCCAACGGCCCGACAACCCACACCGCCGGACAGCGGAACAGGCGCGGCAGGTCCGGCTTGGTCACCCGCAGCACCATGACGCAGACGGCCACGCAGATGAAGGCCAACAGCGTGCCGGCGTTCGACAGCTCGGCGATCTCATCCAGCCGGAAGAGGCCCGCGACCACCGCCACGAAGGCGCCGACGATCAGGGTCAGCTTCACCGGCGTGCCGCGACGCTCGTGCAGGCGGCTCAGGCCGTGCGGCAGCAGGCCGTCGCGCGACATCACGAAGAACACCCGCGTCTGGCCGAACATCATCACCAGGATGACGCTGGGCAGGGCGATCACCGCCGCCGCCGCGATCGCAACGGCCGCCGCCGGATGACCCAAGCTGCGCAGGATAAACGCCAGCGGCTCGCCGCTGCGGGCGAAGTCGCCGAACGGCCAGGCGCCGACCGCGCAAGTGGCGACCAGCATGTAGATCAAGGTGCTGACGATCATCGAGCCGACGATGCCGATGGTCAGGTCGCGCTTGGGGTTCTTGACCTCCTCGGCCGAGGTCGAGACCGCGTCGAAGCCGAAGAAGGCGAAGAACACGATGGCGGCGGCCGCCATGACCCCGCGCGTGTGGCCGTTCACGGTCTCCGAGGCGAAGCCGTACGGCATGAACGGCGTGAAGTTCTCGGGCTTCAGCACCGTGATGGTCAGCAGCACGAACACGGCCAGGGCCAGGATCTTGATCGCCACGAGCGCGATGTTGACCACGGCGCTCTCCTTGGCGCCGCGGATCAGCAGGGCCGTCACCGCGAATACGATCAGCACGGCCGGCAGGTTGACGATGCCGCCGCTGTGCGGTCCGGCCAGCAGGGCCGCCGGCAACGTGATGCCCGCGCTCTTGAGCAAGCCGACCATGTAGCCCGACCAGCCCACCGCTACGGCGCTGCAGGTCACGGAGTATTCCAGCACCAGGCTCCAGCCGACGATCCAGGCCAGCCCCTCGCCCAGCACGGCGTAGGCATAGGTGTAGGCGCTGCCCGCCGCCGGGACCAAGGTCGCCATCTCGGCATAGGTCAGGGCGGCGAAGACGCACAGCACGCCGCAGGCCGCGAAGGCCAGGATCACGGCGGGACCGGCCCGCTCGGCGCCGATGCCGGTCAGGGTGTAGATGCCGGTGCCGATGATCGCGCCGATGCCCAGGGCGATCAGGTGCGGCCAACTCAAGGTCGGTTTCAGGCGGCGGTCTTCCTCGACCCGGAGCACCGCATCCAGCGCCTTGCGGCGCGTCCAGAACGTCATGATTTCCAAGTCCCCTCGTGGTGTTGTCCCGGCCCCCGCCGGTTCGCGCTTTAGGAAAACGGCCGATCGATCGCGGCCGAAGGCTTGGTGAACCAGGCCGCGCCGTCCGGCGTGACATGGAAGTGGTCTTCGAGCCGGACGCCGAACTGGTCGGGCAGCACGATCATCGGCTCGTTGGAAAAGCACATGCCGACCGCCAGCGGGGTCGTGTCGCCGCGCACCAGGTACGGGCCTTCATGGATCGACAGGCCGATGCCGTGGCCGGTGCGATGCGGCAGGCCCGGCAAGGCGTAGTCGGGACCCAGGCCATGGCGCTGCAGCACCTCGCGGGCCACTTGGTCGATGACCTCGCAGGGCACGCCGGGCTTAACCGCCGCGAAAGCCGCCGCCTGGGCCTCGTGCTCGATCGCCCAGATCCGGCGATGCTCGGCGCTGGGCGTTCCGAAGACGTAGGTGCGGGTGATGTCGGAGTGGTAGCCGTCGATCTGGCAGCCGGTGTCGATCAGGACGAGATCGCCTTCGGCCAGCCTTTGCTCGCCGGGCACGCCGTGCGGATAGGCGCTGGCGACGCCGAACTGCACCGCGCAGAAGGTCGACCCGTTGTCGGCTCCGCAAGCGCGATGGGCCAGGTCGATGAAGCGCTTCATCTCGCCCGTGGTGATCCCGGGCCGCAAGATGCGGGCGGCGCGGCGATGAACCTCCAGGGTCAGGCTCTTGGCGTATTGCAGCAAAGCCAGCTCGGCCGGCGACTTGATCCCGCGACAACCGTCGACGACCGGCGCGGCGTTGACGATGGTCAGGTTCGGTGCGGCCCGGCGGACGTCGTCGAACGCCTGGAACGACAGCGCCGGGTCGAAGGCCAAGGTCGTGACGCCCAGCGACTTCAGCATATCGGCGACCAGGGCGCCCGGCGGTTCATCTTCCTGCCAGAGACGGATCTCGGCTTCGAGGCCCAGGCTGGCCTGCAGCGAGCCCAGCTCGAAGGCCGGGCAGATCATGATCGGCTCGCCCTCGACGGGTAGCAGCATGGCGACCAAGCGCTCGGTCGCGCCCCAGGTCACGCCGGCGAAGTAGCGCAGGCTGGCGCCGGCGCCGATCAGCAGCGCCTGGGCGTCAAGCGCTCGCGTCAGGTCCCGCGCCTTGGCCACGCGGGTCCGGCGCTCGGCGATATCGATGGGCGCTGGTCGGCCGGGCGGCGGCGCGAGGCCGGCCAACTCCTGCTCTGCGGAAGATCCGCCGATGCCGGTCGTCATGCGGCGATCTCCTTGCGGTGCGCGAAACGGTCAAGGTCGAAGGGCTCCAGGTCGACCGAGGCCGCGCCACCGCCGGCCAGCGCCGTGACGATCTCGCCGGTCACCGCCGCCAGAGTCAGGCCAAGATGCTGGTGCCCGAAAGCGTAGATCAGGTTGGACGCCCGGCGGCTGACGCCGATGGCTGGCAGGTAGTCAGGCAAGGTCGGCCGGGCGCCCATCCACTGACTGCGCTGGGCGCCCATCGGCAGGCCCAGCTCGTCGACATGCCTATGCAGGCGCGCCCATTTGCGCGGATCCGGCGGCGCATCCCGACGTCCGAACTCAACGAAGCTGGCCGCCCGCAGGCGGTCGCCGAACCGGGTGACGATCATCGAGCGGTCCTCGAACACCACCGGCGGCAGATCGCCCCACGTCCCGACATCGCCCTCGATGTGATAGCCGCGCTCGGCGACGATCGGCGCGACATGGCCCAGGCCTCGCATCAGCGCGCCGCTGCCGACGCCGGCGGCCAGGACGATCTGGTCAGGCTTGAGCACCTCGCCATTGTCCAGCGCGACCACGGCGCTATCGCCTTCGAGGCCTAGCATCCTGACCTTGGCGCTCCGCGTCGTCCCGCCCAGCGCTTCGAAGGCGCTGCGCAGGGTCCGCAAGGCCAGGCCCGGATCGCTGATCTGGCCGCTGTTCTCGAACCGCAGGCCGCCCGCCGGCGCGATGCGCATACGGCTGGCGACTTCCATCAGCTCAACGCCCTGGAGATCGCGCGTGCGCGCCTGGCCGATATTGGTCGCGCCCCAGGCCGCCCTGCCCGCCTCGGCGCTGGCCGGGCTTTCCCAGACGATGATGTGGCCCTTCTCGCGCAGCAGGTCCGGCCAGCCCGCCGCCACGGCCAGACGCCGCCAGGCGGGAACCGCATCGCTTAGCAAGGCGCCCAGAGCCGCCTTGCCATGTTCGAACGCCCGCGGTGAACAGGCCTGGACATAGCGCCCCGCCCAGCCGCCCCAGGTGAGGATGTCGCCCAGTCGGAAATCCAAGGCCCCGCCTCGGTGAAACCAGCGCGCCGGCGCCGATTTCAGCGCCTTCATCGAGGCGATCGGCTCGACCTGTTCGATGGCGATATGGCCGGCATTGCCCCACGACGCCTGTGGGCCGGCGTCTTCGTCGAGCAGCAGTACGGGCGCGCCCGCGCGTCGCAGATCCAGCGCGCAGGCCAGGCCCACGACGCCTCCGCCGATCACGACCGTACTCATTGGACAGCCACCAGGCCTTTACCTCCGGATCTCATATCGTATACGGTAAACGAACATCATAGAGGTGCAAGCGGTATGAATTCGATCTCCTGGCGCGGCGTCTACCCAGCGGCGACCACCCAGTTCAATGCGGACTCGTCCATCGATTTCGAGGCGACCCAGGGCGTCCTCGATAACCTGATCAAGGACGGCGTCCACGGCCTCATCGTGCTGGGCACTTGCGGCGAAAACAACTCGCTTGAAGCCGATGAGAAGCGCGCGGTGCTGAAAGCCGCCGTCGATGTGGTCGCCGGGCGCGTTCCGGTCGTGGTGGGTGTCTCGGAAATGACCACCGACCGCGCCGCCAGGTTCGGCAAGGACGCCGAGGCGATCGGCGCCGACGCCCTGATGGCGCTGCCGGCCATGGTGTATGTGCCGACCGAGCTGGAGCTGGAGCACCACTTCCGCACCGTCGCGGCGGCGACCAACCTGCCGATCATGCTGTACAACAACCCGCCGGCCTATCGCGTCTCGATCACCACCAGCGTGCTGCAGCGGCTGACCGATGTGCCCAACATCGTGGCTGTCAAGGAAAGCGCCCCGGACACCCGCCGCTTCACCGATCTGAAGAACGCTTTCGGCGACCGCTACATCCTGATGGCCGGTCTGGACGACGTCGCGCTGGAAGGCCTGATGCTGGGCGCCCACGGCTGGGTCTCGGGCCTGACCAGCGCTTTCCCGCAGGAATCGGTGGCCCTGGTGGCCGCCATCGACAAGGGCGACATGGCCGAAGCCCTGCGGATCTATCGCTGGTTCATGCCACTGCTGCACCTCGACGCCGAACATGATCTCGTCCAGTCTATCAAGCTGGCCGAGCAGATCATGGGCCGGGGCTCCGAGCGCGTCCGCGCGCCGCGCCTGCCGCTGGACGGCGCCCGTCGCGCCCAGGTGACGGCCATGGTCGAGAAGGCCGCCGCCACCCGTCCCGTCGGCTAGGACCACCGATGCGCCACATCTTCTTCTGTATTGACGGCCACACCGCCGGCAATCCCGTACGGCTGATCGTCGGTGGCGCGCCCCTGCTGCGGGGCGCGTCGATGAGCGAGCGCCGCCAGGATTTCCTGGAACGCTTCGACTGGATCCGCACCGGCCTGATGTTCGAGCCGCGCGGCCACGACATGATGTCGGGCGGCTTCCTCTATCCCCCCACCCGCGACGACACCGAGGCGGGCATCCTGTTCATCGAGACCAGCGGCTGCCTGCCGATGTGCGGCCACGGCACGATCGGCATGGTGACTTTCGCGCTTGAGAACGGCCTGATCACGCCACGCATCCCGGGCCGCCTGAAGCTGGAGGTGCCGGCCGGCGTCATCGACATCGAGTATCGGACCGAGGGCGACAAGGTCACGGCGGTGAAGATCGTCAACGTGCCGGGCTATCTGGCGGTCACCGATATCGAGATCGACGTGCCAGGCCTGGGCCCGCTGACGCTGGACGTCGCCTATGGCGGCAACTTCTACGCCATCGTCGAGCCGCAGGGCGCCTACAAGGGCCTGGACGCCTTCAGCGCCCAGGACATCCTGCGCTACAGCCCTATCGTCCGCGAGCTGGTGCGCGAGAAGACCACGCCCGTGCACCCGCTGGACCCGACCATCCGGGGCGTCAGCCACGTGCTGTGGGCCGACGGTCCCAGCGCCGAGGACGCCGACGGCCGCAACGCGGTGTTCTATGGCGACAAGGCCATCGACCGCAGCCCCTGCGGCACCGGCACCTCGGCCCGCCTGGCGCACCTGCACGCCAAGAACAGGCTCAAGGTCGGCGAGACCTTTGTGCATGAGAGTTTCATTCGCAGTCGCTTCATCGGTCGAGTCGAGGCCGAAACAGCGATCGGTGACCAACGGGCGATCATTCCGTCCGTCGAAGGCTCGGCGATCTCCACTGGCTACAATACGATCTGGATCGATCAGGCCGACCAGTTCTGGCGAGGGTTTCAAGTCGTTTAGGGCGCGACCTGCGATTTCTTGTTTGCACTGGCCGGTTACACGGACCTATGACCGTAAAGGCGCGCTCGCGCCGCAAAAGCCTCTGCGCTTCTCGAAAGACACGTCCACCCGATGACCATCGTCGTCCGCACCCTGTCCGACCAGACCTATGAGCTGGTCCGCAAGCGCATCCTGCTGGGCCAGATGGGCCCGGGGACGCCGGTGCGACAGGACACGATCGCGGAGGAACTGGGGGTCAGCAAGATCCCACTGCGCGAGGCTCTGAGCCGCCTCGAGCAGGACGGCCTGCTCAGCTCGTATCCGAACCGTGGCTATGTCGTTCGCCCCCTGTCGATCGACGAGGCCCATGAGGTCTTCGACCTGCGCCTGAAGTTGGAGCCCAGCGCCACGGCCGCCGGCGCCAGGAAGGCCACGCCCGAAGACCAGCAGGCCGTCAAGGCCGCCCTCGCCGCGCTGGAGGCCGCCCAGCAGAGCGGCGCGCCGGGCGACCACGTGTCGATGAACCGCGCCTTCCACATGGCCATGATCCGTCCCGGCGGCGGCCTGGTCACCTTCCAGTTGCTGGAGCGCCTGCAGGTCCTGGCCGAGCGCTATGTGCGCGTTCACCTCGAACCGATCGGCCGCGAAGCCCGCGCCTCCGAGGAGCATCGCGAGCTGCTGGAGGCCTGGCTGAAGGGCGACGCCGCCAAGGTCGAGGCCCTGACCATCGCCCACATCCGCGGCACCATGAAGGACCTGCAGCAGCAGCTGTCGACCTGAGGCCTCCTACCGCCGCCGCGCCGTGATGACGGTATCGATCTCGTCGGCGCGCGGATTGATGAATTCCAGCTGCACGCGACCATCCGGCATCGTCTTGACCGTCGCCGGGACCGAGCTGTTGGTCAGCACCCAGCCGGCGGGCAGCACCACGGTGTTCAGCGGCCGTCCAAACCCGCGCCGCCAGACCAACTCGTCGCCGACCAGCTTGTAGCGCTCGGCGTCCGTATAGGTCTCACTGAAGCGCAGGCGAGCGCTCTGGCCGGCCTTGACCGGATCGAAGTGGAAGACGATGGCCTCGGTCTCGGGGGTCACGCCCTTCTGGTCGGGCGCGGCCTTCAGGATGTCGTTCCCCTTCAGCATCTCCCACTTCAGGGCCTCGCCGGTGTCGAGATTGCGGGCCGAGGGCTTGGACGCGGCGCTGCCGGCCCGGACGATGTTGACGTAGACGCCCACGCCCGGCCGGATCTCGGTGTAGTCGTGATAGAGATCGAAGCTGTGGGTTTCCGGCGGCTGCAGGAAGTACATGATCTCGCGGTTCTGGTAGGCGCGCTCGTCCAGCGCCTTGGCCAGCGACGAGGCGCCGGCTTTCAGGTTCGGCGAGGGACGCGCCTTGATCACCAGCGGGGCCTGGGCCGGGGTGTTGTTCCAGAAGGCGATCTTGATGCGGCCGTCGGCCTCCTGCAGCACCTGGGCCGGGTAGTTGCACGACACAAGCTCGTAGCCGGCCGGCAGCACCACGGCGTTGCGCTTGATGCCCAGCGGCCGGTCGAAGACGATCACCTCGCCGTCCTGGTAGTAGCTCTTGGCGTCCTCGTAGGTCTTGTCGATTAGCACCCGGCCCTCGCCGCCATCGGCCGGCACGGGGTGAGCAAGCTCGACCTTGATGTAGCTGCCGTCCGGCGTCGCCCCGCGCACGCCGCCGGCCTTGGCGACGTCGCCGCCGACCACGTCGAACTTCAGCGGCTTGCCGGTGGCGCGGTCGGCGACGCGCTCGTCGGTCGCCACGCTGCCTTGGCGGATCGGGTTGTAGTAGGCGGTCGCGCCGGGCGTGCTGGCGGTGATCTCGTAGACGATGCGGAACTTGTGGCTGCCCGGGGCCAGCAGCTCGTAGCGGGTGTAGCCGTCGGACTCGGTCTGCTGGGGCGGCTGAGGAGCCGTCTGGGCGTGCAGCGGTCCCGCCAGCAGCAGCGTCAGCGCCGTCCCGGCCAGCGCCTTGCGAAATACCGACATGCTTGCCTCCCCTTTGGGCTTCACCTCGCCGAACGCCACCGTATACGTAATACGATAAGCTCGACTAGCGCTTCGGGGACTGTACATGCGGATTGGCGGACTGATCATATTGGCGTTGGCCGTCCAGGCGACGCCGGCCCTGAGCCAGGTGACAGCCCAGGACATGACCCGCTCGCTGCAGCTGCGCGAGACGCAGATGTACCTGACGCGCGACGTCGCCGATCCCGCCGCTTGGGCTAGCGACGACAAGCTCTTCTACCGCAAGACCGTCGCGGGCGGCTTCGCCTTCGTGACCTACGATGTGAAGACCGGGGCCAAGACGCCCAGCTTCGACCAGGCCCGCCTCGCCGCCGGCCTGGGCAAGGCGGGGAACGCCACCTTCGACCCGCTGCGGCTGCCGTTCGAGAGCTTCAGCTTCGCCGACAACGGCGCGGCGATCCGGTTCTCGTTCAACGAGGCCGGCTGGCGCTGCACTCTGACCGACTATGCCTGCGCCGAGGCGCCTCGCCCCGGTCGCCCCAGCGGCTTCGGCGTCGTGCGCGACCTCTCGGTCCCCGCCGACAACCATCAGCGCCGCTCGCCCGACGGCCGGTGGGAGGCCCATGTCGAGAACTTCAACATCGCCGTGCGCCCAGTCGGCGGCGCGTGGAAGCGGATCAGCACCGACGGCTCGGAGGCCAACTTCTACGATCCGGAGTCGATCGTCTGGTCGCCGGACAGCGCCAAGCTGGCCGCCTACCGCGTGCGCCCGGGCTTTCGCCGCATCGTCACCCGCGTCGAGGCCCGCCCCGCCGACCAGGTGCAGCCCAAGCTGCAGACTCAGCTCTATCCCAAGCCCGGCGACGCGGTGGACATCGAGCAGCCGGTCGTCTTCCTCGCGGCGGAAGGCAAGCAACTGACCACGCCGGGCGACCTCTTCGCCAACCCGTACGACCTTTCCAAGCTGGAATGGCGCAAGGACGCCGCCACGGTCTCGTTCATCTACGAGCAGCGCGGCCACCAGCTGGCGCGGGTGATCGAGATCGATGCGGCGACCGGTGCGCCGCACGCCGTGGTCACCGAGACGGCCAAGACCTTCATCAACGAGGGCCGCCGCTTCCGGCAGGACATCGACAACGGCCGCGAGGTCCTCTGGATGTCCGAGCGCGACGGCTGGAACCACCTCTACCTGTTCGATGGCGGGACCGGCGCAGTGAAGGCCCAGATCACCAGGGGCCCGTGGGTGGTGCGCCAGGTGTTGAAGGTCGACGAAGCCAAGCGCCAGATCATCTTCGCCGCCAGCGGCATGGTGGCGGGCCAGGACCCCTACTTCCAGCACGTCTATCGCATCGGCTTCGACGGCAAGGGCCTGACCGCCCTGACCACCGCCGACGCCTATCACGACGTGGCCCTGTCTCCGGACGGCAGTTTCTATGTCGACACCTACTCCCGCGTCGACCTGCCGCCGGTCTCGGAGCTGCGCCGGACCAGCGACCAGAGCCTCGTGGCCACGCTGGAAAGGCCCGATATCAGCCAGCTCATGGCCGCCGGCTTCAAGCCGCCCGAGCCGTTCGTGGCCAAGGGTCGCGACGGCAAGACCGACATCTACGGCCTGATCGTCCGTCCACGGAATTTCGACCCAAACAAGCGCTATCCGGTGATCGAGAACATCTATGCCGGCCCCCATTCCAGCTTCGTGCCCAAGACCTGGTGGCCGTTCGGCTACCACGCCGGCGGCGACAAGGTGATCGGCATGCAGTCGCTGGCGGACCTGGGCTTTATCGTCGTGCAGATCGACGGCATGGGCACGCTGAACCGGTCCAAGGCCTTCCACGACGTGGCCTGGAAGAACCTGGCCGACTCCGGCTTCCCCGATCGCATCCTCTGGCACCAGGCCGTCGCCGCGAAGTATCCCTGGTATGACACGCGCCGCGTCGGCATCTACGGCGGCTCGGCCGGCGGCCAGTCGACGGCGCTGGCCCTGCTCTACCATCCGGAATTCTACAAGGTCGGGGTGGCCTTCGCTGGTTGCTACGACAACCGCATGGACAAGATCAGCTGGAACGAACAGTGGCTGGGCTGGCCGGTCGACCAGAGC
>JAEXJH010000002.1 GCA_023445955.1 Pseudomonadota bacterium | reverse complement strand
CGAGCGTGGCGTCGCCCGGCTGGCGGGCGACCGCTTCCAGTCCCTGACCGTCGACCGCCACCCCGCCCTCAGCCTGGTCTCGGGCCTGGCGCTGGACGGCCTGGGCGGCGTCTGGCTGGGCACGATCCGGGGGGTGTCGCGGATCACGACCGAGGCGCTGGACAAGGCCTTCGCCGCCCCCACCGCGCCCGTCGAGCTGAAACGGTTCGACTATCGCGACGGCCTGCCCGGCGCGCCCCAGCAGCACTGCTGTCACCGCACCGTGGTGGCGGACAACGCGCACCGCGTCTGGCTGCTGACCAACCGGGCCGTGGCCTTCGTCGATCCCGCCGACCTGTCGCACAATCCCGTGCCGCCCACCGTCAGCATCACCAGTGTGACGGCCAACAACGTCCTGCTGCCGGCCCAGCAGGGCATGCGGCTGGCGAGCGCTATCCGCGACCTGCGCATCGACTTCGCCGCGCCCAGCCTGGTGGTTCCGGACCGCGTGCGGGTGCGCTATCGGCTATGGGGCGTCGACGGCGACTGGGTTGATCCAGGCTCGCGCCACCAGGCCTTCTACACGCGCCTGTCGCCGGGGCGGTATCGCTTCTCGGTGATCGCCGCCAACAACGACGGGGTCTGGAACCGCGACGGCGCGACGCTGGACTTTGTCATCCCGCCGACCTTCGTGCAGTCCCGCGCCTTCCTGGCGCTGCTCGTCCTGGGCCTGCTGGTGCTGGGCGGCGGGGCCTTCTACCTGCGCCATCGCCTGACGGCTCGCCGCATCACCCAGCAGTGCGAGGAGCGTATGGCCGAGCGCGAGCGCATCGCCCGCGAGCTGCACGACACCCTGCTGCAAAACGTCCAGGCCCTGGTGCTGAAGTTCCACACCCTGAGCCAGACCCTGCCCGACGCCGCCGCGCGAAGCCAGGTCGCCGAGGCCATCGACCGCGCCGAGCAGGTGGTGGTCGAGAGCCGCGAACGGATCATGGACCTGCGAACCGCCCGCTCCAGCGACGACCTGGCCCAGCGCCTCAGCGTCGCCGCCGACTTCACCGGCGCCACCGCCAAGCCGGAGCTGCGGGTGACCACGCTGGGCGAAACCCGCCAGCTGACGGCCTCTGCGCTGGACGAGGTCACCCAGATCGGCTCCGAAGCCATCCGCAACGCCGTGCGTCACTCCGGCGGCAATCTGGTCAACGTCGAGATCGCCTTCGAGCCCTCGGCCTTCCGCCTGGTGGTGCAGGACGACGGCGTCGGCATCGCGGACGGCCGCCTGGCCCGCGCCGAACAGGCCGGCCACTATGGCGTCGTCGGCATGCGCGAGCGCGCCCAGCGCCTGAACGGCGACCTGCGGGTCGAGAGCAGCGGCGGCACGCGGATTGAACTGACCATCCCGCCGCGCCAGGCTTACGGGGAACGTAGTTGGCTAGCCTGGTTGCGCGCGCCTAAGCGGTGATCGTCACGCTGACCGGCTGACCTTCGGCCAGTGCGATCGCCAGCGGCGCGGCCTGCAGGCCGGGCACGAGGTTGAAGACGCGCTGGGAGGGCGCGAGGGCGAAGTCGGCGTCGGCCGTGACCATGATCCGGCCGCCGGCCTTGGCGATGCTGATCGTGCGGGCGTCCTTCTGCTCCACCGCCTGGTCGGCGCGGGCGATCACCGGCAGCACCAACCGCGCGGTCTTGCCCGGCGGTAGCCCGCTGACCTGCGCTTTCAGGGTCAGGCCCGCCGGCGTCAGGGCATGGGTCAGGACGTAGGCGACCGCGCCCCTGCCCTCCGGCGTCACCAGCCTGCCGCTGGCCGTGGTCCTTACGGCGTCGGCGCCGCCGGACACCTCGAACGTCGCGGTCAGGTCGGCGATGTTCGTGAAGACGTCCTTGCCGTCGACCACTTCGATGCGCGGGGTCAGGACCTGGTGATTGGCGACGTCGATCGGAGCCTGCTGGTTGCTGATCTCGACGGCCTTATAGCGGGTCATGCTGGACGCCAGCACGGGACCCAGGGCTTGGTGATAAAGCAGCGAGATCGCCCCGCCGGAGGCGTGACCGCCGCCGGCCGGCGCCAGGTAGTCGAAGTCATAGTCGGTGAAAGTCGCCCGCCACGGCCCGACCGAAGCCAAGTGCGCGCCGATCTCCGGGAAGCTCTTAAGGCCGTAGGGCTTGTCGCGCGGCAGCGCCGTCCGCGCCGCCGCCCCAGGCTTGGCCAGGTCGATGACAGCCGCCAACGAGGCCGCGTGGCTGAAGGTGTGATGGATGCACGGCCGGTAGCCGGCGGCGCGGTAGTCCGGCCCGCCATGCAACAGGCCGTCATGGGTGCAGGCGGCCATCAGGGCCAGGTTGCGGGCCGAGACCTCGGCGAAGCGCGGGTCCCTGTCGGCCAGCACGCGATAGGCCGTATGGCAGCCGTCGCTGGTGCGGCTGCCCCACCAGGTCCACTTGAAGTTCCGCGTGCCCCAGCTGTTGTCCCAGGCGCCGTCGGGCAGCATGAATTCCATGTGGGCGCGCAGGCTGGCGACCACCTGGTCCATCACCGCCTGGTCGCTCGTTCGCAGGGCGTACATGGCCAGGGCCGGAAGGGACTCCTCGACATTGTAGCCGAGGTCGACAGGCGGTCGGCCCTTGGCCGTGCGACCGCGCTGGGGATGGCCCTCGCCGAACAGCAAGCCGTTGGGGGTGAAGTAGTCCAGCGCGGCGTGGACGAAGGTCCGCGCCTTGGCCGCATAGGCCTCACGCCCGAACACCTCCGCGCCCAGCGACAGCGCGTAGCCCGTCGTGACCGGGTAGTTGATGTTGCCGGTCTCCAGGGTCATGAAGCCGTCGAGGAAGACGAAGGCCTTCTCCAGCCGCGCGCGCCAGGCCTCGCGGGTGGCGCGGTCCAGCAGGTCGCCATGATGCAGCAGGCTCTCCGATAGCGCGATGCAGCGGAAGACCGTGATGCCCTTCCAGTCGTTGAGGAAGACGTCGTTGACCCAGCTTCCGTCGGGCCGGGTGACGTTGCGTTCGCTCCAGCCGTGGGCCGCGATCGCCGCGCGGACATAGCGGTCGTCGCCGCTGGTCCGCGCCATGCGCAGCAGCGGATAGACGGCGTCGCCTATCCGACCGTGGACCATGCCGCAGCCCGGGCACAGGAAGGCGCCGTCACCCTCGCCCGCGTCCCGCACCTGGCGGTCCAGCAGGCCGTCGCACCAGGTCTTCAGCAGCGTATTGTAGGGCTCGAGCCCCGCGCCGACAGCCTTGGCGCCTTGCGCGGTCGCGGGCGCCAGCATCGCGGCCGCCGACAGGCCCAGCACGTGCCGACGCGGCAATCCGTTCCCCATGACGCAACCTCCCCTCGCCGGCCGGCGCCGGCGGTTGGGCTAGTCTTGCGTCAGAAGCGAGATTTTGGCCAGGCCAATATATGGATTGGTCATTCCACTTCTCTGGCCGTCTCGACCCGATCCCATACCTTAGTATCATGGCGCGCGCGGGGCCGGACGCGCAGCCTTGAGACCAGTGCAGTACCGGCGCGCCGACGGGCGGGTCGACCCGTAAAAGGATATCGCCGTGGGTCACGGTCCGACCATTTCAGTGATCGACGACGACGGCGAGGTGCGGGCCAGCTTGCAGAACTTCCTCCGGGCGGCCGGCATGGCGGTGCGGAGTTTTCCAGGCGCACGCGAGTTCCTGGACGATACCGGGCCCAGCGACTGCGTGATCACCGACCTGCACATGCCTGACATGGATGGCCTGGCCTTGCTGGACGCGCTGGCCGCGCGCGGATCGGCGGCGCCGGTGATCGTGATGACCGCCTTCCCGACCGAGGCGGCGCGTGCGCGAAGCGAGGCGTTCGGCGTGGTCGAGTTCTTGACCAAGCCCGTCGATCCGGACGTGTTATTCGAGGCCATCGAGGCGGCGCTGCACAAGGCCTGACGCGTCCGACCGCCTTGGGGAGGAGGCGAGCATGAAAAGCACCGATACGAACAAGCCGCTGGTCTGCGTCATCGACGACGACGCCGAGGTGCGCGGCTCGCTGGACGCCCTGCTGCGCTCGGCCGATTTTCGGGTAGCTGCGTTCGCCAGTCCCGACGGCTTCATGGCGTCCGACGACGCCGACGCCGCCGCCTGCCTGATCCTGGACGTGCGCCTGAAGGACGCCGACGGCCTGGAGTTCCAGCAGGAACTGCTTGAGGCCGACGCCCGCGTGCCGGTCATCCTGATCACCGGCCACGGCGACATCCCCATGACCGTGCGCGGCATGAAGGCCGGCGCCGTGGACTTCCTGGCCAAGCCCTTCGTCGACGACGCCCTGCTGACCGCCGTCAATGAGGCGGTGAAGCGCGACCAGGACCGCCGGGCTCAGGAGAGCGCCAACGACAGCCTCAAGACCCTCTATGCCAGCCTGACCCCGCGCGAGCGCGACGTCATGGGCCTGGTCACGGCGGGGCTGATGAACAAGCAGATCGCCGCCAAGCTGGCGCTCAGCGAGGTGACCGTGAAGATCCATCGCGGCAACCTGATGCGAAAGATGCACGCGCCGTCCCTGGCCGATCTCGTCCGCATGGCCGAGACTCTGGGCGTGCGCGACAGCGGCGTCGCGCGCTACGGTCACGCCTAGATTCCATCGGAAAGGCGGCATGGCCGAGCCCCACCGGACCCTCAATCGCTGGCTGATCGTCGGAGCGGCCCTGACCGCCTCGGTGATCTTCGCGGCCGACCTGCTCACCAGGCTGCAGGGCGCGGTGGCGGTGCTCTACATCGCCGTGGTGCTGCTGGTGGCCCAGACCGGCGGCCGCAGGCTGGTCGTGGGCGCGGGCGTCATCGCCGCGCTGCTGACCATCGCCGCCTTCGCCGCCAACCACCGCTCGGGTCCGCTGGACGGGGCGGCGGTGCGCTTTGCCGTCAGCCTGGTGGCGATCGTCGCCACGACGATCCTGTCCTTGCGCGACTGGTCGGTGCGCCTGACCCTGGCCGAGCAGGCCCGGATGCTGGAGCTGACCCACGACACCGTCATCATCCGCGATGGCCAGGACCGGATCATCTACTGGAACGATGGGGCCGAGGCGCTGTACGGCTTCGCCCGCAAGGAAGCCGTCGGCGCGGTCTGCAATGACCTGCTGAACTGCCAATTCCCCGCCGCGACGGTGTCCGAGGCCTTGGAGCGCGACGGCCAGTGGTCGGGCCTGGTGACGCGCACCCGGCGCGACGGCGCCCAGCTGGTCCTGGCCAGCCGCTGGCTGCTGCGCCGCGATCCCGACGGCCGCCCGGTCGGCATCATCGAGACCAGCGCCGACCTCACCGAACAGCGCCGCGTCGAGGCCGAGCGCGAGGTTTCCGAGCAGCGCTACCGCGCCATGTTCAACGCCGCCGGCTTCGCGGCCTGGGAGTCGGACTGGTCGGCCGTGCGCCGGCGCCTGCAGCAGACCGCGCCTGATCTTGGCCAGCTGCGCGAGCGCCTGCCCGACGATCCCAAGGCCATGCGCGAGGCCGCGCGCCTGGCCAATATCCGCGACCTCAACCAGGCCGCCTTGGACCTGTTCGACGCCGAGAGCGCGGACGAGGTCATCGGCGGCAGCCTGATCAGCGGCTATCCCGAAGAGGCCGAGCACGCCCTGCGCGACATCTTCTGCGCCATCGCCGAGGGCGCGACCATGGCCGAGGCCGAGACGCGCCTGACAACCCGCACCGGCCGGCCGATCGACGTCGTACTGCGCGTCACGCTTGTCGAAGGCGGCGAGCCCTGGTCGCGAGCCTTGGTCATGGCCTTCGACGTCACCGAGCGCAACGCCGCCCGCGCCCGGCTGGAGCACGCCTCGGCCGAGCTGGCCCATGCCGGCCGCGTCTCGATCCTGGGCCAGCTGGCCGCCTCGATCGCCCACGAGGTCAACCAGCCGCTGGCGGCGATCATCAACTACGGCAAGTCGGCCAAGCGCTGGCTGAACCGCGAGGAGCCCGAGGTCGCCGAGGCCCAGGCCTGTCTCGACCACATCCTGTCCAACAGCGGCCGGGCCGCCGACATCATCGCCGGGGTCCGCAACCTGTCGCGCAAGACCGCCGGCCAGGCGGAGCCGATCGACCTGGCTCAGCTGCTGCGGGACTCCCTGTCGCTGGTGCAGCGCGAGGCCAAGGCGGCGCGGGCGACGATCCACGCCGCGATCGCCGACGACCTGCCGCCGGTGATCGGCGACCGCGTCCAGATCCAGCAGGTGGTGGTCAACCTGCTGATCAACGGCCTGCAGGCCATGCAGGCGTCCCGCCGGCGCGAGCTGGATGTCAGCCTCTCGGCCGACGGCGACGTCCTGCGCGTGGCGGTGACCGACAGCGGCCCCGGGATCGCGGGCGAGCCGGGCCGGATCTTCGAGCCGTTTTTCACCACCAAGCCCGACGGCGTGGGCCTGGGCCTGTCGATCTCACGCTCGATCATCGAGGGCCTGGGCGGGCGGATTTCGGCCGCCAACAACGAAGGCGCCGGGGCCACCATAGCCTTCACCCTGCCCCGCAGCGCGGCCTCGCCGACCTAGGGGTCGAGCACCCCATACCTACGGGTGAATTCCTTCGCCGACGACTGGCGCCAGACTGCTTTCAGGGTCGAGAGCACAACGCTTTTCAGGTCCTGCCAAACCGTCTGGAAGGTTCGATGGCCATGCGCGTTTCCACGACCCCGCCCCCGCTCAACGACGCCGTCATCCTGGCCAATTTCGTGCTGGCGCCGGAGGTCTCCGACCTGCTGGACGCCCACCTTCGCGACGAGCTGGCCGCGCGCGCCCGCCGGGTGCTGGAGCAGATCCAGCCGGCCCGCAGCGCGCCCCACATCGGCGGGCTCGCGCCCTGGCAGGCCCGGCGGATCAAGGCCGAGATCGAGGCGCGTTGCGGCGAGTCCCTGAAGGTCTCCGAACTGGCCGCCAGCCTGGGCCTCAGCGCCAGCCACTTCTCGCGCGCCTTCAAGACCACCTTCGGCGCGTGCGCCGGCGACTATCTGCGCGGCCGCCGCGTCGCGCGGGCTCAGCGCCTGATGCTGGAGGGCCGCCTGGGCCTCGCCGAGATCGCCCTGCAATGCGGCTTCTCCGACCAGGCCCACTTCTCGCGGGTGTTCTCCGCCACCGTAGGCATGCCGCCCCATCGCTGGCGGCGGACGCTGGCCCTGGCCGCCTAGGTCGCGTGCCGCGCGTCCCGCAGCCGGAAGGCCTCGACCACCGCGGCGATCAGCGTGCCTTCCGGCGACGGCTTGGCCAGGTGGAAGTCGGCCCCGGCCGCGAAGCTGGCATATTAGGCGTCGCGGCCCGAGTGGGACGTAAACATGATGATCGGCGTGGCGGGCAGGTCCAGCAGCGCCTCCTGCCGACGGATCTCGCGCACGGCCGACAGCCCGTCCAGCACCGGCATCTGGATATCCATCAGCACCGCGTCGAAGCGGGCGGCCAGGGTCAGATCGATGGCCACCCGGCCGTTCTCGGCCATCTCGATGCTGGCCAGGGGCTCCAGCAGGACGCCGGCCGCCAAACGGAACACCAGGTGATCGTCGACCACCAGCACGCGCCGGGTGCGCCCCACCGTCAGCCGCCACGGGACCTCGCCGACCACCACCGTCGGCGGCGGTTCGTTGTTCAGGACATGCTGCAACTGCTGGAACATTTCGCATCACCCCGTTCGGATGACGCCAGCATTGTCCGTCCACGGGCCGAACAGCGATCGTGCGGCGGTATGGCGAACCGAGTTTAAGGTAGACGCGCCGATACCTTGGTATCGGGCGGCGCCGTCAGGACACCATCGGCCACGAGGCGATACGGCCCTTCAGCTGGTCGATCATCCGGACCAGTTCGACCACCGAGCGCGCGCCCATCTTCCGCATCATGTGGCCGCGATGGATCTTCACCGTCACTTCGGACAGATCGAGGTCGGCGGCGATCTGCTTGTTCAGCAGGCCCTTCACCACCCCGTCCAGCACCTGCAGCTCGCGGGCGGTCAAGCGCTCGCGGCGCGCCAGGATCTCGGCGGTGGCCAAGGCCTCGCGGCTGCGCAGGCGGTCCTTCTCCAGGGCGGCGGTGACCGCGTCCAGCATGTCCTGGTCGCGGAAGGGCTTGGCCAGGAAGTCGACGGCCCCGCCCTTCATGGCCCGCACGCTCATCGGGATGTCGCCATAGCCGGTCATGAACACGATCGGCGCGTGGTCGCCGTGGCGGCCCATCTGCTCCTGGAACTCCAGGCCGCTAAGGCCCGGCAGCCGGACGTCCAGCACGAAGCAACAGGCCCCGCCCGAAGGCGGTGGCGGATCGCGCTGGAACTCGGCGATCGAGCCGTACTGGCGGCTCTCCAGGTTCACCGAGCGGAAGAGACGCGCCAAGCCATCGCGGATGGACGCGTCGTCCTCGATGACGATGGCGAGGTCGCAGGGGGTGTTCTGCGGATAGCTCATGGGATCATCCGTCTTGAGAAATCGGCAGGCGGACGGCGAAGCTCGCCCCGCCTTCGGGATTGTTGGACGCGCAGATCGAGCCGCCGTGCATCTCGACGATGGAGCGGACGATCGCCAGCCCCATCCCCAGGCCATCGGCCTTGCTGGTGACGAAGGGCTGGAACAGTCGCTCGGGATCCTCCTCGCCCAGGCCGACGCCGTGGTCGGTGACGGTCAGAAGGATCGCCTCGTCGCCGTCGCGGGCGGTGGAGATCACCAGGTCGCGACGACCGGGCTCGGCATGAGCCATGGCCTGGGCGCCGTTGACCATCAGATTGATCAGCACCTGCTGCAGCTCGATCCGGTCGCCGCGCACCGGCGGCAGGGTCGGATCCAGGTCGAGGCTCGCCGCCGCGCCGTACTGGCGCACGTCCCGGCCGATGATCCGGCTGGTGTTTCTGACCAGCGCATTGAGATCGACCGCCTCCACCGTGCGCGGCGCACGACGGGCGAAGTCGCGCAGGCGCTTGAGCACCTCGCTGGCGCGCAGGGCGTCCTCGACCATCCGCTCGACGCCGGCCTGGGCCTCTGCCAGGTCCGGACTGGGGCGCTTGAGGAAGCGCAGCGCCGCCTGGCCCTGCACGACCACCGCGCCCAGCGGCTGGTTCAGCTCGTGACCGATCGAGGCCGTCAGCTCGCCCATGGTCGTCAGCCGCGTGGCGTGAGCCAGGGCGCGGCGGGATTCAGACAGGTCCTCCT
>JAEXJH010000001.1 GCA_023445955.1 Pseudomonadota bacterium | reverse complement strand
GTTCGGCGGAGTCGGCGTCTATGCGAACGGCCTGTTCTTCGCGCTGATCGACGACGACGTGCTCTATCTCAAGGTCGACGAAGCCTTGAAGCTCGAATTCGAAGCCGCCGGCTCCCACGCCTTCGCGCCGTTCGGCCACGACAAGCCGATGGCCTACTGGACCGCCCCGGCCGAGGCGCTGGATGATCAGGACATCCTGCTTGAGTGGTCGAGGAAGTCACTAGAGGTCGCCGCACGCGCAGCGACCTCCAAGAAGAAGCGCTAGCCGATCTTCACACCCGGCGGCGGCTCGCTGACCTCCGGCACGAAGAAGTCCGGCATCAGGGTAGCGGCCGGATCGACCTTATATTGATCGAAGTCCCGCACGCCCTCGCCATACAGGAAGGTGTCGTCGATCAGGAAATTCCCCGAAAATTCCCGCGAAGGCTTGCTGAAGATCGCATGGGCCGCGTCGGCCATGATCTCGACCGTGCGGCAGTGCTTGAGGCCCTCGTCGCCGGCCAGGGCGAACTGGATAGCCGCGGTGGCGATGCCGGTGCGCGGCCACAGGGCGTTGAAGGCGATGCCATCGCTCTTGAACTCCTCGGCCATGCCCAGCACGCACATCGACATGCCGAACTTCGCCATGGTGTAGGCCACGTGCGGCCCGAACCAGCGCGGCGACATGTCCAGCGGCGGCGACAGCATCAGGACGTGCGGGTTCTGCGCCTTCTTCAGGTACGGGATGCAGGCCTTCGAGGTGACGAACGTGCCGCGCGTATTGATCTGGTGCATCAGGTCGTAGCGCTTCATGTCGGTCGACAGCGTGCCAGTCAGCGAGATGGCCGAGGCGTTGTTCACGCAGATGTCGATCCCGCCGAACTGGGCGACGGCTTTCTCGACCGCCTCCTGGACATTGGCCTCCTCGCGCACGTCGACCACCAGCGGCAGGGCTTGACCGCCCGCCGCCTCGATCTCCTTGGCGGCGGTGTAGATGGTGCCCGGCAGCTTGGGATGCGCCTCGGCCGTCTTGGCGGCGATGACGATATTGGCCCCATCCCGCGCCGCGCGCAGGGCGATGGCCAGGCCGATGCCGCGCGAGGCGCCGGTGACGAAGAGGGTCTTGCCCTTCAGGCTCATGCAGGTTCTCCACGCGTTTTGATCAGGCCGAGGCCGGCGCAGACGAAGCCGGCGATGAAGCTGATCTTCGCCACGTGCGCGACGGGACCGTGATCCTTCAACGCGACGCCGACAAGGCCGATGACGAGGGCCGCGATCCATAGGCCGGCGGAGATGCGGAACGCCTTGGCTCGCAGCAGGTCGACAGCCCAGACCACCATGCCGATCGACCAGATGCTGGAGGCGATCATGTACGAAGCCTCGCCGAAGATCTTGGCCGACGACGTCCGCACCAGCATCACGCCCAAGAGGCCCAGCACGAAGCCGACGAGACCGAGAACGCTGGCCCCGGCCCGACTGGCCGACCAAACGCCCAGCATGCCGATCATCAGCAGAAGGTCGATGGCGACATAGACCAGGTGCGGCTGCGGCTCGACCAGGTGCGGATAGATCAGGAACGGCGCGACGATGTCGACGGCCGCGCCGACCAGGGTCGCGACCCCGGCCAGGCGCAGAACGGTGCGATGCTGCATCAGGCGCCGGCCCCGACGGTCTTCACCGACAGCTCCCACAGCCGGTCGGCCGCCTCGGGATCCAGGGCATGGGGCATGACGCCGTTCCAGGGACGCTCCTGGCTCCACGGGACGGCCTGGTTGCAGTCTTCGAGGTACAGCCCGCCGACGCCGTCCAGCTCGTCGCCGACCGCGGCCCAGACGCTGGTCGCCGCGCCCTGCTCGGTGCTCTTGAAGCCGTCGCGCGGGTTGTCGTTCTCGTCCAGCCAGCCCATGGCCCGCTGCTCCTCGATCGACATGTGCCGCTGCAGCGGGGTCATGATGCCGCCCGGCATGACGGCGTTGGCGTTGACAGCCTGGTCCTTGAACCGCTTGTCGAAGCCGACCGCGAACAGGCTGTTGGCGGTCTTGGCTTGGCCGTAGGCCTCCCACTTGTCGTAGTCGCGATGCTCGTAGTTGGGGTCCTCGAAGTTCACACCCGCCCGGCGGTGGCCGATCGACGACAACGAAACGAGGCGCGAGCGCTTGCCCGAGGCCTTGGCCGCCGCGACCAGGTTCGGGGCCAGCAGCACCGACAGCAGGAAGTGGCCCAAGTGGTTGGTGCCGAACTGCATCTCGAAGCCGTCGGTCGTCCGCATCAGCGGGCTGGCCATGACGCCGGCGTTGTTGATCAGCAGGTTCACCGGCCGGTCGCCCCAGACGTGGGCGAAGTGGCGGATCGACTCCAGGCTGGCTAGATCGACCATGCCGAAGCTGGCGCGTTTGGAGCCGACTTCTTCGTTGATCGCGTTGGCGACCTCTTCGCCCAGGTCAGGCTTGCGGGCGGCGATGATCACCTCCGCGCCCGCCAGGGCCAGGGCCCGCGCCGTCTCGACGCCGATGCCGGTGGCCGCGCCGGTGACGATGGCCACCTTGCCCGACAGGTCATGACCCGCGACCACCTCGCGCGCCGTCGACTTCGCCCCGAAGGGCGAGGTGATCCGTTCCGCCATGCGATCCTCCCAGATCGTGTTGTTATCGGTGGAGCTTAGCCCACCTTGCTGAAATCAGGAGCCCTGCGTTCGGCGAAGGCCATGAAGGCTTCGCGGGCCTCGGCCGTCTGCAGGCGGGCGGCGAACTCGGCGCCTTCGGTGTCCATCAGGGCGGCGATCTGCTCGGCGTCGCGCATCAGGCGCTTGGTGACGGTCAGGGCGCCCAGCGGCTTCTTGGCCAGCTGGTCGGCGGCGGCGCGAGCGCGAGCCCGCAGGTCGGACAGCTCGGCCGAGCCGTTGGCGATGCCCCAGGCCACCGCGGTGCCGCCGTCGATCGCCTCGCCCAGGGCGAACATGGCGTAAGCGCGGGCATGGCCGATGCGGGCCGGCAGCAGCCAGCTGGACGCGGCTTCCGGCACCAGGGCCAGGTTGACGAACGGCGTGGTCAGGCGCGCGTCGGGCGTCACATAGACGAGATCGCAGTGCAGCAGCATGGTCGTGCCCACGCCCACGGCCTGGCCCTGCACGGCGGCGACCAGCGGCCGGGTGGCGTTGGCCAGCGCCTTCAGGAAGCGGATCACATGCCGCTCGCCGGTGAAGGCGCCGGTGGCCTGGGCGGCGAAATCCTGCAGGTCGTTGCCGGACGTGAAGCTGTCGCCGTCGGCCTGGATGACCACCACGCGGACGGCCGGATCGGTCTCGGCCGCTTCCAGGCTGTCGGCCAGCACGCCGTACATGGCGTTGGAGAGGGCGTTCTTCTTTTCCGGACGCGCCAGGGTGATGGTCATCACGCCGGCGTCGATCTCGACCTTTACGTGATCGGTCATGGTCATTCTCCCTTGGGGAACTTGGTCTGCAGACTGGCGAGCCAGCGCGCGACGACGCCGATCTCCTCGTCCGTGAAGCCTTCGGTCAGGTGGGCGTTGATACCGTTGAGGCCCGCTTTCGCGTCCTCACGGGCGGTGCGGCCCCGATCAGTCAGGTGCAGCCGCATGGCGCGGCCGTCCTTGGCGTCGGCGCGGCGCTCGACCAGCTCGGCGCGGGTCATGCGGTCAATGAGGCCGGTCATGGCCGAGGGGGCCAGGTCCAGGGCGTCGGCGGCCTCGCCGATCAGCGCCCCGTCCCGCTCGCCCAGATAGAACAGCACCCCCGACTGGGCGGCGGTCAGGCCGCCCTTGGCCGCCATCTTGGCCTCGATCCAGCGCTGCACGCGCCGGTGTCCGGCGTTGAGCAGGAAGATCAAGCGGCGATCGGCGGGCACGGGCATGCGCGACACGTTAAATTTCGCACGCGAAATGTCAAACGCCTGTTTCTAGTCCGGACTAGAATTCGCCGCGTACCACGCCACGCCTTCGCCATCGACCGTGCGGCCGATCTTGCCCCGCCCGATCAGGCAGTTGAGGTGCGCCAGCGCCTCGCCCGTCGCCATGCCCAGCAGGTCCGGACCGATCTGCCGTGCGAACAAGGCCCCGAAGGTGTCGACCACCCGCTTAGGCTCGGCCAGCTTCTTCTCCAGCCGCGCCAGACCCCGCTCGTGACCCGAGATCAGGCCGTCGATGCGGGTGTGCAGGCCTTCGAACGGATCGTTGTGAGCCGGCAGCACGATGACCTCGTCCGGCACGGTCGCCTTGACCTTGGCCAGCGAGCGCAGCCAGTCGGAGAGCGGATCGGCGTCCGGCTCGGTCGGGAACACCGAAACGTTGGACGAGATGCGCGGCAGCACCTGGTCGCCCGAGATCAGCAGATTCAGCTCCGGGCACCACAGGCAGGCGTGGTCGGGCGAATGCCCCTGCCCCGTCACCACCCGCCAAGTCCTGCCGCCGATGTCGAAATCCTCGCCGTCCGACAGCCGGCGATAGCTGTCGGGCAGGGCGTAGATCGCCTTGCCGAAGCCGCCGAAGCGGGCCTTGTAGTTCTCGATGGCGTCCTCGTCCCAGCCGGCGGCGTGGAAGAACTTCACCCCGTCCTCGGGCGCCGCGCGGCCGGTGTCGGCCACCAGCATCCGGCACTGGAAGTATTCCAGGCGCGTCATCCACAGCCGGCAGTCGAACTTGCGCGTGATCCAGCCGGCCAGGCCGATATGGTCGGGATGCAGGTGGGTGACGATCATCCGCGTGATCGGCTTGCCGCCCAGGACGCCGGCGAAGGCGTTGCGCCAGGCCTGGCTGGTCTCTTTGGTCTGGACGCCGGTGTCGACGATCGCCCAGCCCTCGCCGTCCTGGATGGCCCAGACATTGATGAACTGCAGCGAGCCGCCCAGCGGCATGCGCAGCCACAGAACCCCCGGCGCGACCTCGACCGCGTCGCCAGAGCCCTGCTCCGGCGCCGTCTCGAACGGGTAGACCAGCCGCCCAGTCTTGCGGGGCTCGGGGGCCTCGGTGGTCTCTTCGTCTTCAAATCCGTCGCGCATCACGTTCTCCCGAGGCCCCGTTCAACCGGTGCTTATCGTTGATCCAACCCATTTTTTGCCCTGAAACCCAGTCATCATCACGCCTAGGTCGGACGGTATCTTGACCCCTGATACAAGCACGCGCTTATGTCCGCGCGAGGAATCCACCCAGGAGATGTTACCCATGAGGCCTTTCGCGATCGGCCTGTCGGCCGCCCTCGCGGTCGCCATTCTCATTCCGGCCGCCGTCATTTCGGCGCCGAAGGAAGAGAAGGGCAAGCCCGCCGCCATCGACGCCAAGTCGCGCGAGATCGGCAAGAAGGACACCCCAGCCATCATCCAGGCCAGCGGCGCCGGCTGCACCGTCTCCGACGCCCGCTTCATGGGCGAGGACAAGAAGGCGGGCGACAAGTACTACGAAGTCGCCTGCTCGGAAGGCATGGGCTTCGCCGTCATCGCCAAGAAGGAAGGCGCGCCGCAGCTCTATTCCTGCCTTGAGTCGAGCCAACCGGGTCCCGACGGCAAGGTCGGCGGTCTGGCCTGCCTGCTGCCGGGCAACGCCAACCCGGGCGCTCAGCTGGCCCCGTACGTCAAGAAGGCCGGCATCACCTGCGAACAGGAAAACGCCCGCGCCATCGGCTCCGGCGCCAAGAACTCGTTCTTCGAAGTCGCCTGTAAGGGCGGCGCTGGCTACATCGTCCAGACGACGAACCCGATGAACCTGAACGGCGAAGTCGTCGCCAACAGCTGCCTGCTGTACGAAGACGGCGGCAATGTCAGCTGCAAGCTGACCAACCGCCAGACCCAGCTGCAGCTGGTCGACGGCCTGAACACCGCGGCCAACAACGGCTGCGTGATCAAGGACCGCAGCTACGTCCTGAGCACCAAGACCGACAGCTACTACGAAGTCGCTTGCCAGGACGGCAAGGGCTACATGTACCAGCAGACGTCGGCCACCGGCGCCTTCGTCAAGTCGATCCCCTGCGCCCAGGCCGGCTTCGTCGGCGGCGGCTGCAAGATGACCGACGCCGTCGCCGCTCAGACCGAGCAGGCCGGCTTCTACAGCAAGCTGTCGGCCAAGGCCGGCTTCCCC
Source organism: Pseudomonadota bacterium (assembly GCA_023445955.1). Lineage (GTDB taxonomy): Bacteria > Pseudomonadota > Alphaproteobacteria > Caulobacterales > Caulobacteraceae > Caulobacter. The sequence goes on along the minus strand of JAEXJH010000001.1, from coordinate 1,123 downwards.
TGCGACGTCGAAAAGTACGGCATGCTGCCGAGCCCCGACCCGAAGAAGGAAGTCGTCGAGCTGAAGTGCAAGGGTAGCGACGTGGGCGGCATCGCCGTGTTCACCGCCACCGGCGGCACGGTGTTCGACTGCCTCACGGCCGAGTTCAACGGCTATCGCTGCAGCTTCACCAAGAAGGACAACCAGTACGCCCGTCTGACCCAGGACCTGGTTGGCTTCAACAAGGCCTCGTGCAAGGTCTCGGACGTCCGCGTCATGGGTTCGACCGACAACGAAGGCTTCGTCGAAGTCGCCTGCTCGGACGGCCTGCCGGGCTGGGTGCTGGGCTATCCGACTGGCGTCGCCAAGCCGGCCGCCAAGGAGTTCCTGTCCTGCGCCCAAGCCAAGGGCATCGGCGGCGGCTGCAAGTTGCCGACCAACAAGACCAAGAGCTGATCCCAGCTCAGGACTTGAAGATGGCAGCCCGCCCGGAGCGATCCGGGCGGGCTTTCTTTTTGGCGCACGCCCCGGCTAGGCTCGGCTCATGCTTCGTGTCCTGACCCTCGCCTTCGTCCTGCTCGCCACCACCGCCCAGGCTGGAGAGCGCTATGTCTCGATGGGTAGCTCCTACGCCGCCGGCCTGGGAATCGCGCCGTACCAAGAGGGCGCGCCGGCCCGCTGCGCGCGGTCGACCCGTAATTACGCCAGCCAGCTGGCCGCCAAGCGCGGACTGATCCTGGTCGACGTCGGCTGTAGCGGCGCCAAGACCTCGGCCATCCTCCAGCCCTGGGGCGAGCTGCCGGCCCAGATCGATGCGGTGACGTCCGACACGGCCCTGGTCACGGTGACCATCGGCGGCAACGACATCGGCCTGGTCGGCGGCCTCTATGGCGCATCCTGCCGCCAGCTGAACGAGGCCAACTGCGCGCCGGCGACCACGCCGACGGAAGGCGACTACGCCGCGCTGAAGACCGCCATGATCGGCATGGTCGCGGCAATCCGCGAGCGCGCGCCGAAGGCGCAGATCGTGCGGGTCGAATACCCGGCGAAACTGCCGCCGACGGGATCGGGCCCCGCCACGCCGATGACCGACGCGGAGGCCGACGCCGCCCGCGCCAAGGTCGCCCGGCTGCTGGCCATTACC